>CAIYFD010000088.1 GCA_903925425.1 uncultured Opitutia bacterium
CTGCCGACGGTGGGCCATGGCTGAAACCACGGAGTACGACCTGATCGTGATCGGCGGCGGACCGGCGGGCTATGCCGCGGCGATCCGCGCCGGCCAGCTGGGCCGCAAGGTCGTCTGCATCGAGCTCGAGCGCGCCGGCGGCACCTGCCTGAACTGGGGCTGCATCCCGACCAAGGCATTGCTCAAGAGCGCCGAGCTATTTCAAAAGATGAAAAAGGCCGAGACCTTCGGCCTGACCACGGGCGGGGTGGGCTTCGATTTCGCGAAAGTGATGGAACGCTCGCGGAACGTCGCAACCCAGATGGCCAAGGGCGTTGAGTTCCTCTTCAAGAAAAACAAGGTCGAGTACGTCGTCGGCCGGGCGGAGGTCAGCGCCCCTGGCGTGGTCACGCTCACCGCGGGCGAGAAAAAGGGCGCGGTGCTCCGCGGGGCCCGGATCCTCGTGGCGACCGGCTGCCGGATGCGCCGCATCCCGGGTCTACCCTATGATGCCATCCGCGTGATCACATCGCGTGAGGCGCTCGCCCTGCGCACGCTGCCGAAGTCGGTGATCATCGTCGGCGCCGGCGCGATCGGCGTGGAGTTCGCCTATTTCTACAATGCGTTTGGCGCGAAGGTGACGCTCGTCGAGATGCTGCCCCAGATCCTGCCGGTCGAGGACGACGACATCTCCCGCGCCCTGCAGCGTTCCTTCGACAAGCAGGGCATCACGACCCACACCGGCACGAAGTGCGAAAACATCCGGATCGGCCCGGACGCGGTGAAGGTCGAGCTCGTGAGCGGCGAGACGCGCACGGAGGTCGAGGCCGAGGTGCTGCTCTCCGCGGTGGGCGTGACGGCCAACCTCGAGGACGTTTTTTCCGGGGGACTGAACCCCGCGCTCGACCGGGGTTTCCTCCAAGTCAGCGACCGCTACGAGACCACCATCCCCGGCGTCTTTGCCGCCGGCGACATCATCGGGCCGCCGTGGCTGGCGCACGTGGCGACCTGGGAGGCATTGCAGGCGGTCAACGGGATGTTCGGCCACGCCAAGCCGAAGCGCGTGAAGCTTTTCCCCGGCTGCACCTACTGCCAGCCGCAGGTGGCGAGCATCGGCCTGACCGAGCGCGCGGCCAAGGAGCAGGGGCTCAGCTACAAGATCGGCAAGTTTCCGTTCCTCGCTTCCGGCAAGGCCGTGGCGTCGGGTGAACCCGAGGGCATGGTCAAGGTGATCGCCGACGCAGCCACGGGCGCTGTGCTCGGGGCGCACATCCTCGGCGCCGAGGCGACGGAGTTGATCGCGGAGTACGGCCTCGCGATGGGCCTCGAGGCGACGGTCGACGACATTCATCACACGATCCACGCACACCCGACCCTCAGCGAAGCGGTGATGGAGGCCGCGGCGGCCGTGCGCGGCGAGGCCGTCCACATCTAAACGGGTTCCGTTGAACTCGGCTGGCCGGCGACTGGACGCCCGGCCACAATTGGCTAGGGTCCGCGCCGCACCATGCAACTCACCGGCATCCACCATCTGACGGC
>CAIYFD010000089.1 GCA_903925425.1 uncultured Opitutia bacterium
AGGTCGCGAGCGTCCACGGGGAGCCGCCGAAGCCGAGTAGGGCCTTCTGGCCGGCGAGCCCGGTGCGGAGTTTTTCAAGCGTGAGGGCGACGTAGTTTAATTTCTCCAGCACGGCCTCGGCGGGGGCGAGGGCGTCGATCTGGGCGCGCGTGTCGAGGCGGTACTCCATCCCGATGCCGCCTTCCTCGCGGAAATGGTAGCCTTGGCCGAGCGCCTCGGGGATCACGAGGATGTCCGAGAACAGGATTGCCGCGTCGAGGGCGAAGCGGCGCAGCGGCTGCAGTGTCACCTCGGCCGCGAGGTCGGGCGTGCGCACCATCTCGAGGAAGGAGGACTGGGCCTTGAGCGCGCGGTATTCCGGCAGGTAGCGGCCGGCCTGGCGCATGATCCAGAGCGGGGGTCGGTCGAGCGGCGTGCAGGCGCAGGCGGCGAGGAAGCGTTCGCGGGAAGTCATCAGGAAGAGGTGTCGTCGGCCGCCCAGTCGCGCGGCTTGAGGAAGGTGTCGTAAAGGCGTGCCTCGGGTGAGCCGGGTTCGGGTTTCCAGTCGTAGTCCCAGCGTACCAGCGGCGGCAGGCTCATCAGGATCGACTCAGTGCGACCGCCGCTCTGGAGGCCGAAGTGCGTGCCGCGGTCCCAGACGAGGTTGAACTCCACGTAGCGTCCGCGGCGGTAGAGCTGGAAGTTCCGCTCGCGTTCACCGTACGGCATGGCCTTGCGGCGGGCGACGATCGGGCGGTAGGCGGGGAGGAACGCGTCGCCCACGCTGCGGGTGAGCGCGAAGCTCCGGTCGAAGCCAAGCCGGTCGAAGTCGTCGTAGAAGAGGCCGCCGATGCCGCGGGGCTCGCCCCGATGTTTCAGGAAAAAATACTCGTCGCAGGTGCGCTTCAGCTCCGGGTAGAGCTCCGGCCCGAAGGGCGTGACGGCCTCGCGGGCGGTGCGGTGCCAGTGGCGCGCGTCCTCCTCGAAACCGTAGTAGGGCGTCAGGTCGAAGCCGCCGCCGAACCACCAAATCGGTTCAAGGTTTTGGGTTCTGAGTTCAGGGTTATCCGGACCGGCCGCGCAGAAAAACCGGACGTTGGCGTGGCTGGTCGGCACGTGGGGGTTGCGCGGGTGGATGACGAGCGAGACGCCGAGGGCCTCCCAGGGCCGGCCCGCGAGGGCGGGGCGGTGCGCGGTGGCGGACGGTGGCAGTTGGGTGCCGCGGACGTGTGAGAAGGCGACGCCGGCTTTCTCGAAAACCTTTCCTTCCGCGAGGATCCGGGTGCGGCCGCCACCGCCTTCGGTGCGCGTCCAATTGTCTTCGCGGAATTTTGCTTCCCCGTCCTCGGCTTCCAGCCCGGCGCAGATGCGGTCCTGCAGGTCGAGCAGGTAGGCGCGGACGGCGGCGACGTCGGGAGCGGTTGGCACCCCGCTATTTCCCGGCCCGCCGCCCGCGGGCGCAACGAGGAAATCGCGTCGGGGCGCTTAGGGCGTCCTCGCGGCCACGGGGGTCCGCGGCAGGTCGCGGATGTCCGGATGGGCCAGCAGGTAGTCGTGCCGTTCCTCGATGAAGGTCTTCAGGCTGTATTCCGGCGGCGCCATCCCGTAGCCCGCGGAGGAACCGTCCCGCGTCACGGCCTCGGTAAAGGCGCTGTTTGAGTAAAGCTTGTGGGTGTCGCTCTTCACGTCGGCGCCGATCAACGCCTGCTCCTTGGCGACGAGCGGCCCAATCTTTTCCCACGTCAGCCAGTTTTCCGCGATGTCGCGCACGTAGCCGAGATAGCGGGTGCGCAGCGCCGGCACGGCCATCAGCCGGTAGAGCAGGGCCTTGCCCGAATCCGTGGCGCCGGCGAGCGGAGGCACCGCCACCCCGCTACCCCCGGCACCGCCGCGTCCGCGTTCCTCTTCCTGCCAGGTTTCGTTGGAGTCCCAGGGGATGATGTGGAATTTGCCGTCGGCCCCCTCGTAGATCCCATAGTCGCTCGCCCGGGTCCAGTAGCCGTCGTTGTTGATCAGGGCCTTGTCGACCGCGAGGAAACGAAGCGCACCGTCGACGTCGAGGATCGGCGCGAGCGCCTCCTCAAGCTTGTCCGGCGGTGTCTGGTTGAGGACGCGGGTGAGGTTGATCAGGTCGGTCCACGACTTGGGCTCGTCCTTACCCTTGATCTGGTAGGCCGACTTGTAGCGCGCGAGGTCCTCACCGAGGTAGGAAAGGCCGCCGGCGCTGGCGCCCGGGCTGCCGGAGATCTTCCAGTGCGGCCCTTTGGAGATCTGCAGCTGCTCCTTGGCGAAATCGGAATTGATCTGCTCGGCGTTGACGTACACGCCCCAGCTTTCGCCGTTGATCACGACCCGCACGAAGTTCGCCTTCGGCGCCGCAGTGTATTGCCCTGCGACGTAGAAATAGAGGAAGGACCGCATGAAGGTCGGATCCTGGTGCGCATTCAGCAGGTTCAACGCGCGGTAGCCGCCGAGCCGCTGCTTGTCCTCGACGAGGTCCATTTCCAAGTCGAACGACCGCTTCCGGCCGAAGGGGATCGAGGAATACGAGGAGTTGCCGCGGAAACTCACGCCGACGTTTTCATAGGTCTTGCCGTCGACGGTGAGCTTGGCGGGTACCTTGACGTCGGATTTGGCGAAATCCTGCAGCTCCAGCTCCCAGTCGTTTTCCTCGAATTGCAGGAACAGCGTGCGCAGGACCGCCGGATCGTAGAGGGATTCCTTGCCGTAGTTTTTAACGTCGGCCGGCTTCACCGTAGGTCCGACTGCGGCGGTGCTGGAGGTGCCACCGCCGCCACCGCGACCCCGTCCGCCCCGCCCGGGCAGGAGGCGGCTGTGGATGAATTCGCGCGCGGCCGTACGTTCCTCGGCATTGAGAAAGCCTTTCTTTGCCTTGTCAAAAAGCCCGAGCAGCTCGGTCCGTTGGTTGCCGCGGCCGCGGCCGGGTCCAGGCGTGAAGGTGAAGCCCCCCGACTGGCCGCCGCCGAAAGGCGGCTGGGCGAACGCGAATCCTGCGAGCAGCGGAAGAGTCAGAATGAGCGCAAATCGAAGGCGGGAGTATTTCATGGGTCCAAGCGATGACCGCTCGGGCGGCAACTAAGACGCAGGAAATCCGCCCGGCGTGACAGTGCGAATCAGGATCGATGACATTTCCGTGGCTCGCCGCCGCCGCCGCCCGGCTAGACGATCGTGACGGTCGGCGCGCTTAACCGGGAGATCGCCGCCATCACCTGCGCGGACGCCGCCTGATAACGTTCCTTGCCGGTGCCGACATCGTAGGCGGCGGGGGCGAGTGCCGGGCCGAAGACGACATCCACCTTGGTGTTGAGGTGCGGTACCTTGGCACCGCGGCCGAAGGCTTCGAACGAGCCGAAGATGCGCGCCGGAACCACGGGCACCTGGGTCTTGCAGAGGATGAAGCCCACGCCGGCCTTGGGTTCCTGCAGGTTGCCGTCGGGTGAGCGTGTGCCTTCAGGGAAGAGAATCATCACCTTGCCCTCGCCCAGGGAGCGCAACACGCGCTTCAGCGCGCTCACGTCCTGGCCGCCATCGCGGTCCACCGGGATCGTGCCGACCGCGTCGAGCCACCACGACGAGAGCCCGCCTTTCCACAGGGTCTTGCGGGCGAAGAACGACATCTGCCGCGGCACCTGCGAGCCGATCAGCGGCGGGTCGAGCAGGCTGGCGTGGTTGCCCGCGATCAGGAAGGGGCCGGTCTTGGGCAGGTGCTCGATGCCTGCGGTCGTGCCGCGGAAGAACATGTCGTACGACACCCGCAGCCAGTAGTGGCTCACGCCGTAGACCGGCGTCATGTGGGCTTGGGGAAACGCCTCGCTCATCGGCGGGGAGCCTGGCCCTCGATCTGGGCGAGTACGCGTTCGACGACCTGCTCGAGCGTAAGGTGGGTGGAGTCGATCGCGGTTGCCCCAGGCGGGATTGTCAGGGGTGAAGTCTTGCGTGAGGAGTCGAGGCGGTCGCGCTCTGAGATGGAATCGTGCTGGCCCTCGCTGGCGCGGCGCCGCGCGCGCTCGGTCGGGTCGGCCTGAAGGAAAAAACGGAAGTCCGCGTCGGGAAAAATCACCGAGCCGATGTCGCGGCCCTCCATCACGAGCCCGTGGAAGCCATGGTCGCGCGCGACCGCGGCCTGGCCGCGCTGGTAGGCGAGCAGCGCGGTGCGCACGGCCGGAATCGCGGCGAAATGCGAGACGTGCTCATTGACCTCGCGGCTGCGGATCTCGTCGCCGGCGACCCGGCCGCCGATCTCCATCCGCGCCGACCGGCCCTCGACCCGCGTCGTGAAGGGCAGGGTGGTGACCGCCGCCTGCACCGCCGGCAGGTCCGCCGGGCTCACGCCGCGGCGCAGCAGTTCCGACGTGATCGCGCGGTAGAACGAGCCGGTGTCCACGTGGAGCAGCTGCAGGCGCTCGCTCAGCGTGCGCGCGGTCGAGGACTTACCCGACGCGGCGCCGCCGTCGATTGCCACGATGATGAAGGGTCGTGCGGCCATCAGGTCTCGGACGATTTTCGCCGCAGGTCCTCCAGCAACTCAAAAAAGTTGGGAAAGGTTTTTGCGCAGCAGGCCGGGTCGCGGAGCGTGAGCCACGGACGTCCGTCGCGGTGCAGGTCGTGGCAGCCGAGGATGCCGAAGCTCATCGCGAAGCGGTGGTCGCCGTAGGTCTCGATGACCTGGCCGGACACGAGCGGGTGCGGCGTGATGGTGAGCGCATCGGGCTCCTCCACCACGTGCTGCCCGAGTTTCATGAGCTCGCGGGCCATGCCGGCGACGCGGTCGGTCTCCTGCTTGCGGGTGTGGGCGATGCCGGTGATGCGGGTCGGCCCGGTGAGCAGCGGTGCGATCGCCGCCAGCGTCAGGAAGGTGTCGGAGATGGCGTGGAAGTTTCGCTCGGCGATCGCGGCCCGCGCCGTGCCCATGCGGAAGGAAACGTCGAGCCCGGCCGGGCCGGCCGCGACGGTGGCCCCGATCGGCCGCACGACATCGGCAAACTCGGTGTCGCCCTGAAGGCCTTTTTTTGAGTCTTGGGCGCCGTGCAGCGAGAGCGTGCCGCCGGTCACGACGGGCAGCGCGAGGAAGTAGCTCGCGGCGGAGGCGTCGGCTTCCACGGCATAGCTGCTTGTTCCGCGGCTGTAGGGGTGGGCGCGCGAGCTGATGCGCCAGGCGCCCGGGCGGATTTCGTTGGCGATCCCGGTCCCGCCGGAAAATTCCCGCATCATGCGCAGGGTCATCGCGACATACGATGCGCGCGCGCCGCCGCGGAGGGAAATGGTGGTGTCGTTCCGGGCAAGGGGCGCCACCATGAGCAGCGCCGAGAGGAGCTGGCTGCTTTCGCTGGCATCAATGGCGACGGTGCCGCCGTCCAGGCCGTGGGCGCGGATCTCCAGGGGCAGGAAACCCTCCTCGCCGGTGCAGCGAATGTCGGCGCCGAGCGCCCGGAGGGCCTCGAGTAGGGGCCGCATCGGGCGCTTCCGCATCTGCGGCACGCCGTCGAGGCGGAAGATGCCCGCCGGGGCCGCGGCACAGAGCGCCGTCAGAAAACGGGCGGCCGTGCCGGCGAGTCCGACATGGATCGTGGCGGCACTGGCGGGAATGACCCCGCCGCGTCCCTCGACGGTGATCCGCCGGGCGTTCGCATCCTCACTCACGTTGAAACCGAGCCGGCGCAGTGCCTCGGCCATGATGGCCGTGTCCTCGCTGAACAACGCGTTCTCCACCGCCACCGGCCCCTGGCAGAACGCCGCCAGCAACAGGGCGCGGTTGGTGATGCTTTTGGACCCCGGCAGGGCGACGCCACCGCGGACCGGGTGCGTGAACGGCAGGAGGGGGAGTTCTTCGGGCAACATGACCCGTCCAGCGTCAGCCACTGCCCCCGGCGCGCCAAGGGGATTTTTCCGCGCCGGCTCTCCCCGCCCGAGGCTTTGCCTATTTTTCACCTAATACGTGAAATGCTGGCGAAGCGTCGGCCGGGCGCGTTGCGCACTTTTCACGTATTACGTGAAAAGTAGGCAAGGCGGGTGCGGGGAATAACTTTTCGCGAAATGAGTGAAAGATTGGGGTCAATTTTGCGTTTTAGGGTAGAAAAGGCGCATTGCGGATTTCCGCTGCGAAAACACTCATGAATGGCCCTTCGCATCCTCAAGTACTCATCATCGGTGAACTGGCCTACGGCTTGGCCGAACTTTCCCGCGAATTGATCGTCGCTGGTCTCAGAAAGCTGCCCAAGGAACCCCGCGCACGGCGCGGTAGCACGATTCGGCCGGGGCAGCGAACGCCTCTGTGGAATGCGTTGGCGGAAAGCGTGCGACCGCACCTTCGTCGGCGAGGTGCGAAGACAAATCTCGGTCGCATGCTGGGGGTGCCGCCGCAACGGGTTCACGAGTACTTCAAGCTGAAGTCCGCAACGCCGGACGCTGAGAGGGTGCTGCAAATTGTTGTGTGGCTCAGCCGCGGAGCACCAAAACTGGTCGGGCCGGCGGGGCGGAAGTCTTGGCGACGTCGTCCGCCTAAATCAACCAGCCCAGGTATGGCCGCATGAGCGAGATTTCACGTAATACGTGAAATGCTGGGCGGAGCCGCAGAGGCGATACCGATGTGATCAACGGCTCAGGGAGCCGGGCGGAACTTGTCGCGGTAGGCGCGGCCGCGCTCGAGGCGGGCGGTGACCTCGGCGTAGTCGCGGTTGGCGAGGGCGATCTGGAAGGCGTGCAGTTCCTCCTGGTATTGGCGGAGGGCGAGGAGGACCTCGTCGCGGTTCTGCTCGAGAATGGTGCGCCAGAGCTGGGGGTCGCTCCCGGCGATGCGGGTGGTATCGCGCAGACCGCCGCCGGCAAAATTGCGCCAGGCCGGGTCCTGCGCGGCGAGGAACGTGCAAAGGCTCGAGGCTAGCACCTGCGGCAGGTGGCTGATGTGGGCGACGATCTCGTCGTGCTTGTCGGGAGCCACGGTCACGGGTTCCGCGCCGAGGTCGCTCCAGAAGCGCGTCACGGCGGCGGCGGCTTGGGCGTCGGTCTGCGGTCCCGGCGTGACGAAGCAGGTGCGGCGCTCGAACAGCGTCGCGCTTGCATGCTCCCAGCCGGTCTTCTCCGAGCCGGCCATGGGATGCGAACCGACGAAGTGTGCGTGCGCGGGCATGACCGCGGCGGCGAGGCGGCTGAGCTCGGCCTTGACGCTGCCCACGTCGGTGACAATCGCGCCGGGCGCGAGCGCCGGGGCGATTTCCTTCGCGAGCGGCACAATGCGGTCCACCGGGGCGGCGATGACCACGAGTGTGGCGCCGCGGACGGCCTCCGCAATTCCCTCCGGTGCATCGTCGCACCAGGGTTGCTTGGCGAGGGCCAGGCGGACTTCCGGGCGGCGCGCCCACACGACGATGCGCTTCGCCACGCCGCGCGCGCGGGCGGCCTGGGCGACGGACCCGCCGAGCAGGCCGGGCGCGATGATCGTCAGTTGGGGAATCACGGTCCCGCTAAGACGCAAAAACCCCCGGTGCTGTCGAGCGAATCGGGGCGCTGGGCATCGCGGCAGACTCAGCTTGCTTCGCCGAAGGCTTCGCAGGCCGCGGCCGCGTCAGCCTTACCCCGGAATCGTCCTACTTGCCGGCGAGCGAAACGATCTTTGCGAACTCGGCCTGGATCAGCGGAAGGACGGAGAGCCGGCTTTGGCGGAGGAGGCCGATCTGGGCGAGGGACGGCTCGGCCTTGATTTGCGCGAGGGTCACCGGGTGCGGAAGGGCGTGGCCGGCCTTGAGCTCGACCGCGACCCAGCCGGGTTCGTCGGCGGTGGTGTCGGGAAACGCCGGCTTGGTCACCTGGGCGAGGCCGACGACAGCTTTGGTCGTCACGCTCTCATAAAACAGGACGGCGTCGCCGGGCCGCATGGCGTTGAGGTGGATCCGCGCCTGGTAATTGCGGACGCCGGTCCAGGCGGTGCGGCCGTCGCGCACGAGGTCGGTCCACGCGTAGGCTTCCGGTTCGGATTTCACGAGCCAGTATGCGGGGCGGTCGGAGGGAGCGGGTTTCGTGGCCATGGGGAATGGAGGAGAAGGTGGAGGAAGTGGCGGCCTCACCACCAGCGAAAGACGCTGAGAAGGCTGGAGAAATCATCGGTCCAGGCGGCGCCGCCGGAAGTGCGGGCGGGCTGCCAGCGCGCCGTGTTGGCGAGGAAGGCGAGATCCGCCGGGGTGCGCGCCATGGCGACCCAGACGGAGGGAGACTTGCCGAGTGCCTGCTGCTCCGGCGTCAGCGCGGTGTCGTCGCGCACGAGGCAGGGGATGCCGGCCGCGCGCGCGAGGTTCGCGAAGACCGGTTCAAGATCGAGGTGCCAGTTGGAAATGTGAAACACGAGGATCCCGCCCGGGGCGAGTTTGCGGAGGTAGAGGTCGAGGGCCTCGCGTGTGGCAAGATGCACCGGGATGCTGTCGGCGCTGTAGGCGTCGAGCACCATGAGGTCGAACGACTGGTCGGGCTCGCGCCCAAGCGAAAGGCGGGCATCGCCGAGCACAATGCGCACCGGGGCGGGGGCGTCGCGGAGATAGGAAAAGTAACGTTCGTCGCGAGCCAGCCGCCCGACGACCGGGTCGATTTCGAAGTAGGTCCACGCTTGGCCGGGCCGGACGTAGCCCGTGAGCGAACCGGCGCCGAGGCCGACGGCACCGACGCGCAACGCCGGCCGGCTGTCCAGACGGGTCAGGATCTCGCCCACCGGCCCGCTGGGATGATAGTAGGTCAGCGGCTCGCGCCGGCGGGCGGGGTCAAGGGACTGGCGGCCGTGCAGCGTCTTGCCGTGCAGCAGCTGGTGGAATTGCCCGGACGCATCGACCGTCACGCGGTGAACGCCGAAAAAGCTGCGCTCGATGTGCAGCAGGGTGCCGCTTTGCCCCTCGAAGGTCAGGCCGGCCAGCAGCACTGCGCTGGCACCGAGGGCGAAGCGCAGTGGCCGCTGGGAGAAAAGGAAGCAGGCGACGGCGCCCAGACCGAAAACGATGCCCGGCGCCGCGGTCCCGGCGCTGAGGCCGCTTCGGTTCAGCACGAGGACGATGCCCGCGATCCCGGCGCCCAGCAGGGCCGGCCAGAGCAAGTCGGCCGGGACCGGGCGCAACGACGAGAGGAAAGGCCGGCCCGCCGGCTGGAGCGCAAACGCCGCGATGAGCACGAGGACCAGCGGGTACTCGGTCACGGAACTGAAAATCTGGGGTGCTATCAGACCGTTGAAGATTCCGCCGAGGGCGCCGCCGACCGCGAGCCAGAGGTAGAACTCGGTGAGATGAGCGGCCGCGGGCCGGCCCGCCGCGAGGTTCCCGTGGCAGAGCAGGGCGGCGACGAAAAACACGGCGAGGTGGAGCACGGCCAGCCCGCCGACCGGCTCGGTCGCATGGAGGTCGAAGAGCATCAGGAGCGGGACCAGCAGGATCGGGAAAATCCGGCGCAGTAGGTCGGGGCGAATCCACTGCCGTTGCGCAAACACCAGCACGAAGGTCGCGAGGTACAGGGCCAGCGGCACGACCCACATGAGCGGGATCGCGGCGACCTCGGTGGAGAGATGCGACGTGACGCCGAGCAGGAGGCTCGACGGCAGGAAGGACAGCACCACCCACTGGATCCGCTGCGCGCGGTCGGGGCGCGTGGCCGGGGGCGATTTCAAATTTGAGATTTCAGATGTGAGATCGGCCCGCAGCGCCGGCGTGACGGCGCTGCCGGTTACGCGGCGAAGCCGCCAGGCACAGACCGCGGTCAACAGCACGAGCAGTCCGTAGCCCCACGACCACAGTACGCTTTGCTGCGAAAGCGTGAGGTTGGGTTCGACCAGGGTGGGGTAGCCGAGCAGGGCGACCATGCTCCCGACATTGGAGGCGGCGTAGAGAAAGTAGGGGTCCCGGGCGCGCGGGTGGCCGGTGGCGGAAAACCAGCCCTGCAGCACGGAACTGCTGGTCGAGACGACGAGGAAGGGCAGGCCGATCGCGACGGCCATCAAGGCGAGCAGCCAGCCAGCCGGGTTGGCGTCGGCGGGCGGGGTCCAGCCGCTGCGCACGGCGACGGGCAGCACGGCGAACGGCACGAGCATGAGGGGCAGGTGCCAGAGCGGCTGGCGGCGGGCGCCCAGCCCTCGCAGGCTGGCATGGGCGTAGGCGTAGCCGGCGAGAAGGACAGCCTGGAAAAAGACCATCGCGGTGTTCCAGACCGCCGGCGACCCGCCGAGCAGCGGCAGGACCATGCGCGCGAACATCGGCTGCAGGAGGAAAAGCAGCGTGGAGCCGAGGAAGATCGTGGCGGTGTAAAGGGCGACCATGGTCCGAGGCCGTGTCACGAAGAAGGGTTTATCATCGGAATTCGCGCGGAATGCGTTAGACCATCGCACACATGAGCATGCCGGCCGACGATCAAGAAAAGGCGAAAGGGCGACGGATCCAGTTGGGCCTGTACGTTCTCACCTTCTCCATGGTGGCGTTGCCGCTCCTTATTTTCTGGCTTCGACACGTCAAATTCTAGCACGCTTTTGCGGCGTACCCCGGCTCCTACCTGTTCATGGATAAAACCCTCCTGCCCATCCGGATTGCGTTCGTGCTGATGTGCTCGGCGGCGGGCTGGCTGGTGTCGGCCACCATCCTGGCCGGCGATGACCGGCGCACGCTGCCGATCGCGGTCGGCCTGGCGATTGGCGTGCTCGTGGTGCTCGTCGACATCATGCTCAAGGGCTTCTCGCTCCGCGGCCTCTCGGCGATGACGTTCGGGTTGGGGATCGGCCTGCTCTTGGCCCACATGTTCGCAATCTCGCCGCTGCTCGAACCCGGCGGTCTCGACCGCGGCACCGTGTACCTGATCCAGGTCGCGCTCTTTGTGATCTGCCCGTACCTAGCGACGGTCATCGCCCTGCGCGGGAAGGACGAATTCAACCTGGTGATCCCGTATGTGCGGTTCGTGCCGCACGAGGTGGATGTGCCGCTGGTCGTGGTGGACTCCCGGGCGCTGATCGACGGCCGCATTGCCCGGTTGTGCGAGTCGGGCTTCATGAGTTTCGCGCTCGTGATCCCGCGTTTCGTGCAGACCGAACTGCAGCGCGTGGCGGAATTGCCCGATCCCACCCAGCAGGCGCGCGGCCGGCGCGGCCTCGAGGTGCTCGGCGAGCTGCGCAAGATCAAGAACCTCGACATCCGCGTGACCGACAGCGAGGTCGCCAAGGAGGAGCATGTCGACGCGAAGCTGGTGTTCCTGGCCCAGGCGATGCGGGCGAAGCTGCTCACGACCGACTACAATCTGGCGAAGATGGCCGAGTTTAACGGCGTGGCTTGGCTCGACCTGAACCTGCTGGCCAAGGCGCTCCGTCCGGAATTGACCGTCGGCAACTCGGTCGAGGTGGACCTGGTCAAACCGGGCAAGGAGGACGGTCAGGCGATCGGATTCCTCGAGGACGGCTCGATGGTGGTGGTCAACGCCGCCAAGTCCTACATCGGCAAACGTGTCCAGGCCGAGATCATCAGCGTGCTGCCCACCGCGGGTGGCAAGATGGTGTTCACCCGGCTGATCGGCGCCACAGACTGAGCAGGCGGGCGGTCGGTAGGGCGCGGACTCCGTCCGCGCCGGACTGGCCAACCGGTCGATTCGTCACGAAATGTCTGCACGGCGGCGAACGGAGTCACCGCCCGACCGAACAAACGCGGAAGTTCGCCGGAAATTGGTGTTTACTTGGCCGGGGGCTTTTTCCAATACCTCACTCTCCCACATGGGCCAGTAGCTCAGTTGATAGAGCGCGTCGTTCGCAACGACGAGGTCGTCGGTTTAATCCCGATCTGGTCCACCATCCTTCGCCCCGCCTGCGGAACGAAGGATGCCCTGCGAAGTCGTCGACGAAGCGGGGCGTTGCGCACGGAATGGGCAGGCTACGGATGGCGCGCCATTTTTTTAACCGCAAGGTCCGTCATTCCCGCGTCGTCGCCAGCCCCAAGCGGGCGATGCGGTCGATGAGCTGGGGGTAGGAAATCCCGGCCTTGAGGGCGGAGAGGGCGAAATCCTCGTCCGGCGCCAGCATGGGGTTCGGATTCGCCTCGATGAAATAGAGGGTGTTGTCCGGCGTCAGCCGCAGGTCGAGTCGGGCATAACCGTCGATCGTTAGGAGGTGGTAGATGCGCCGGCAGACTGCCTCGATATTTCGGACCACCGCCGGCTCGAGGCCCACGGCATCCTGGTTCTGCAGGCCCCAGCGCCGGCGGTATTCCTCATCCCACTTGGCCTTGTAGGTGGCGATCTTCGGTTCGTCGGGCGGCACCTCCCGAAAGACGAGCTCGCGGATGGGCAGCACCTGCAGCCGGCGATTGCCGAGAATGCTGACGTAGAGTTCGCGCCCGTCGATGTACTCCTCGGCGATCACGTCGTTGTCGTATTTCTCGTGAATGAACGCCACGCGCTCGCGGAATTCCTCGTCGGTCTCGACGAAAGAGGCCTGCGAGATGCCGATCGAGGACTCCTCCTTAAGGGGCTTGATCAGGATCGGGAAGCGCAGCTGCTTCGGCCGCGCGATGCGCCGGCCCCGGGGGAGAGTGACGAAGGCCGGGGTGTGGATCCGGTGATAGCTGAGGATCTTCTTCGAGATCGCCTTGTGCTTGCACAGCATGAGACCGGTCGGGCCGCAGCCGGTGAAGGGAATGCCGTTCAGGGCCAGGAACGAGGCAATGTTCTGGTCGAAGGCGCGGTTGTTGCGGAACTGGTCGGCGAGGTTGAAGATGAGGTCCGGCGCGAAACCGGCGATCTTCTGCCGCAGCAGGTCGAGGTCGTCGAAGAGCGCCAGGTGCTCCACCGGGTAGCCGAGTTCCTTCAGCGCGGCCAGCACGCCGGCCTCGGTCTTCCAGTCGTCCGTCTTGAGCTCGGCCGTGAGGTCCTCCTCAAGGCCCGTGGGGCGGATGGCATCGAACAGCGCGAGGATCTTCAGTTTTTTCTTCATCTACTTGGTACGTTTGAACTTTCCGGTAAAGAGATAGTTCATCACCAGCGTGGTGATGTAGGCGGACACCCGCAGGTCCTCCCGCGGGTCGGCGGGATCGAGGACCAGGCCCAGTTCGTCGCAGCGGTGGATCAGCCGGGCGAGGAGGGAATTGACCCGGTATTTTTTCTCGTTGGTCGCCTGGCACACGGCCTCCATCAGGGGCCGGCGCCGTTGGCGCAGGTAAGCTGAGGCCTTGGTCGCGGCCACGCCCGCGGGGGCGCCCGCGAAGAGCTCCCTCAGGTCGTTGTCGTAGAAATCCGGGTAGGTGTCCTCGTTGAGTTTCCGCTTCCGGGCGTAGTAGGTCTTGAGCTTGATCCGCAGGCAGTCGTAGTCGGTGGCACGGTACGAGGGCAGGTGGAGCGGGGCGCAGCCGGCGAGCGAGCGCATCAATTCGTCCACGTACTCGAGCTTCTGCAGCGCCTTCCAGCCCTTGAAGCGGGCTCGCCAGTCGAGCCCGGGGGTCAGCCAGACGGCGAAGGTCTCGGCGAAGTCCTCGTCCGGATGGCTCTGCGCATACCAGTCATCGAGGTGCACCACATAGGAGTGGCTGTAAGGCCTCGGCCGGTAGAACTGCGGGGTTTCATCGTTCGAGCTCGGGCCGAATAGCTGGCGCCACTTGGGTCGGCGGGGGAGCCGATAGGCGAAGGCGTAGGCGTGGGCCGCCTCGTGGCGCATCAGTCGCATGAACCACTCGGGTGACTCGCCCTCCACTTCCAGCATCATGGTGCGCTCGAGTTTGCGCAGGCGCTCGTGCGCCAGGAAAAAGGGAATGAAGATCGCCGGGACGCCGACGGGAACAAACCACTCGTCCCCCACATGGCACGGCGGGAGAAACGCCATGCCCTTTTGCGTCAGCTCGTCGTGGAGCTGCTGCACCAGCGGCTCCAGCGGCGTACCCTCAATCTTCAGGCCGAGCTGCGAGATGCGCAGTTCGAGCAGCGCCTCGTCGCCAAGGTCGGTCCAGTCCGGGGGTTCCACGGCTCCATCCTAGCGGTGGCCCGGGAGCGCTTTCAAGGGCCGCGACATCCGGAGGGCCGGAATTATTGGAAAGTACCGGCCATTCCGCGGTGGAGGCGGCGAATCCACCCGGCATGTCGCTCTTTTTCGCCGACGGCAGGTGTTGGGTGGACTGCTTCTGGGCAGCCTGCTTCTTGCACCGATTTCGGAGATCTGCCGCCCCTGGTGGGCAATCCTTTCATTGAGGGTTGTCTCACCTTCGGAATGATCGTTTCCCTGCGGGCGTTGTTGGTGATCCGGGGTCACGGCAACAGCGCAATCCACCGTTGGCCCCGCGGCATGGGGGTTCACCTGGTCCGTGAAAGCAGGCGTTAACCCCGATGGACGAACCCGCATTGCGTCAAACAGGTGAAAAAAGGCCGCCGGGGATTGCGGTTGGCCCCCGGATTGCTAGGTTGGTTCGGGATTGAGCGATCTCGCCGACCAGCGCCGAATTTTCCACATGAAAAAGCCCATCAAGAAGAGCCCGACCGCGCCGGCCAAGAAGGCCAAGAAGCCGCCCGCCAAGGCCCCCGTGGCGACCCCGAGGGTGGCGGCGAAACCCGCGGGCAAGGCGCCGGCCCCGGTCGTGCGCAAGCCCGCGCCGCGTCCGACCTTCACGATCGTCACGGCGCAGATCGACGTCGGCTTCGGCAACGGCCTCTACATCCGCGGCGAGGGCGGCGGCCTGAATTGGGAGACGGGCATCGCCATGACCTGCGCCGCGGACGACGCGTGGACGATCAAGCTGCCGGCGACCACCGGCCCGGTGACCTTCAAGTTTCTCCTCAACGACCTGATCTGGTGCGGCGGGGAGAATTACGTGATCGCCCCCGGGGCGAAGGTTTCGCTGGTGCCGATGTTCTGAACCGCCGCGCGGACGATGATCGGAAGGTAGGGCTGAGGCGGTGCCTCAGCCGCGATGATGATCTTCCAATCCCGGCTGAAGCACCGCTTCAGCCCCACCCGCAATCCAGCGGAGCAAGATTTCACTCCGGCAGGTCCGGATTGATCGCCAGCAGGCGATCTTTCAGCCGGGTCGCCGCCTCGTCGCGGTCGCCGGCGCTGGCTTCGCCGGTGATGAACGCGCAGCGCAGCGTCACCTTGGAAAAGGGCCGCGGCACGTAGAAGCGGTCCCAGCTGCCCAGGCGCCACGCGCGGGAGTATTCCCAGCCGAGCAGGAGCAGTGGGGCGGAGAGGCGGCGCGTGACGATCAGCGTGCCCGGCTTCACCTCGTAGCAGGGGCCGCGCGGGCCGTCGGGTGTGATGCCGATGTCGTTGCCGGCGCGCATGACGTCGACGAGCGCCATGGCGGCCTCGCGGCCATGACGGCTGCTGGAGCCGCGAACAGCCTTCAGGCCGGCGGACGTGAAGAATGCGTCGAGCCAGGCCCCGTCCTTGCTGGAGCTGATGAGCGCGTAGCACTGGCGCTTCGTGCGGAAGCGGCGGTAGAACTCGGAGGCCATGAACAGGCGGTTGTGCCAGAGCACGATCGCCATGGGTTCCTCGGCGCGGGTCGCCAACTGCCGGTCGGCCGGGGTGATCTCGATCCGCAGGGTGCGGCCCCAGAGGTGGAACAACCCGGCCAGCGGCCAGAGCAGCACGCTGCGCCAGCTCGTGATCTGGTGGGCGTGGGGGTTGGCCGGAGCGGGCCCGTTGGCGGCGGCGGACGTCACGGGCGGGCGGTCAAAGATTGAAGTGCTCGCCGAGATAAAACTTCCGGGCCTGCTCGTCCTGCGCGAGGTGCTCGCCGGTGCCCTCGGTCAGCACCTTGCCCTGATGGATGAGGTAGGCGCGGTCGACGATGCGGAGGGTCTCGCGGACGTTGTGGTCGGTGACGACCACGCCGATGCCGCGCTGCTTGAGCTGCAGGATGATGTTCTGCACCTCGGCGACGGAGATCGGGTCGATGGCGGCGAAGGGTTCGTCGAGGAGGAGGAACTTCGGCTCCATCACGAGGGCCCGCGCGATCTCGAGGCGGCGGCGTTCGCCGCCGGAGAGGGTGAAGGCCTTTTGCTTCGCGACCGCGGTGAGATGGAGTTCCTCGAGGTGGCGCTCGACGCGCTCCTTGCGCTCGCGGCGCGGGATGCCGACGGCCTCGACGATCGCGAGGATGTTCTCCTCGACGGTCAGCCGGCGGAAGGTCGAGGCCTCCTGCGGCAGGTAGCCGATGCCGTGGCGTGCCCGTTCGTGCATCCGCAGCTGGGTGAGGTCGCGGCCGCCGAGCAGCACGCGGCCGGCGGTGGCCGGGACGAGCCCGACGATCATGTAGAAGGTCGTGGTCTTGCCCGCGCCGTTGGGACCGAGGAGGCCGACGACCTCGCCGGCGCCGAAGGTGAGGTTCAGGCCGGCGACGACCGACTTGTGGCCATAGCTCTTGGCGAGGTTCTCCGTGGTGATCGCTGAGCGGGCGGCGGCCGGGACCGGAGCGGGGGCAGGACTGGGGGAAGGGATGCTCATGCCGGTTTACTTGGTGGCGCCGGGCAAAATCATCTGGATCGGGGCGGGGGTAGCGGCGGGGGTCTGCCCGGCCGCGGGAGCGGCCGCCTTGGGTGGCTCGAAGCCGAGATCGGTGAACTTCGTGGTGATGCCTTCGATCTGTTCCATTTCGACCCGGGATTCGCCCTTGTAGAGACGCATCACGGCGGCGGCCAAGGTTTGGATCGGCAGCCCTTTTTCGTCGCGGTCCACGAGGATCGGTTGGCCGGTGAGGGTGATCTTTCCGTCACCGGGCAGGATCTCGGCCCGGCCGCAGGTGGCCTCGCGGCGGCTTTCGGGCTGCTCGATCAGCACGCGGCCGGTGGCGATGAGAGATTTGAAACGGTTTTCCTTGGCGCCGAGATCGCCCGCCTCGGTCCCTGCGCGCTTGGAGACGATTTCCAGACGATCGCAGATGATGTGGAGATTGACGCCGGTGACATCGACGCTGCCGGTCAGGATGGTGATCGTGTCGTCGCCGACATTGCGCATGTCGAGTTTCTGGGCGCGGATGCGGGTGTCGGTGGCGGCGACGGGTTGGACCGGGGCGGGCGCCGGGGCCTGGGCGCCGTACAGGGCAAAGGTGCCGGCCAGAAGGGACAGGAGCAGGAGGAGACGTTTCATTGCAGGATGGCGGGAAGGACGGCGTGGATGGTGACCTCGACATTGTTTTCCACGACCAAGGTTTTGTGCCCGTGGTCGTAGCTCCAGCGTCCGCCGCTGACTTCGAGGTCGTCGCGGATCAGGCGCACGCCCTCGGTGCCGCTGGCCACGTTGTCCTCGGAGAGGAAGCTCGCCTTGGCCGCGACGATCACGGTCTCGATCGTGTTCTTGGCATCGCCGGTGTACAGCACGAGGCGCATGTCCGTTACATCCCAGCGATTGGAGCCGACGGGTTCGGCTCGGGAGCCGCGCACCCAGACATTGTGGTAGCCCTGCTTGGTGAAGGTCGAGAGGGTGAAATTCAGGCCGGCGGGCGCTAGCCCGGGCTCGGGGGTGCCGGGCACCGCGGCGGCAGCCAGCAGGATCAGGCCCGGGACGAATTTCATGGTGAGGGACCGACCCGGCCGGCCAGCAAATGTTCGCAGACTTCGCGGACCGCGCCGAGGCCGGCGTTCCGCTGGGTGATGCAGGCGGCGGCCTGGAGGGCGGCGGGCATGGCGCCGGGGACACTCACGCCGATGCCGGCCCAGGCGAGCGCGGGGGCGTCGATGTCGTCGTCACCCATGTAGGTGCACTGGGCGGCGGTGAAGCTGAGCTTGGTGGCGAGTTCCTGCAGGGCGGCGAGTTTGTCGGTGCGGCCCTGGATGAGATGGGGGATCTTGAGCTCGGTGGCCCGGGCGGTTGTGGCGCCCGAGGCGCGTCCACTGATCCACGCCGTGGCAATGCCGGCCTTGGCGAGGCGCACGAGGCCCATGCCGTCGAGAATGGAGAAGTTCTTCGATTCCGAGCCGTCGGAGTGGATCCGCACGGTGCCGTCGGTGAGCACGCCATCGACGTCCATCGCGAAGAGCCGGATGGCGGCCCAGCGTGCGGCGGGAATGGGGGGCTTGGGAGTCATCGAAGTTATTGAACCACGGATTTCACGGATTACCCGGATGAGAAGCCAGATCCATCATTGTGGTTTTGCACCCGGTGCGAACGACCAAACCATCTGGGAAATCCGTGTCACCCGTGAAATCCGTGGGCAAAACGTCAGCCCATCCACGCGGTGATCTTTTCAATGACCTTATCCAAGGTCGGCCGGAAGGCCTGCTCGAGCTCGGGCGCGAAAGGTACGGGGAGGTCGAGCGAGGCGAGGCGCAGGGGTGGGGCCTTGAGTGCGGAGAAATGTTCCTCGGTGAGCCGGGCTACGAGCTCGGCGCCGAAGCCGTGGGTGCGCCGGCCTTCGTGGAGCACGATCAGGCGGCCGGTGCGGGCGAGGGAAGCCTTGATCGTGTCGAGCTGCAGTGGCGCCAGACAGCGCAGGTCGAAGAGGTCGAAGGACTTTTCGTACTCGTCGGCGAAGTAGGCGGCGGCCTCGGACGCGAGCAGGGTCATCTCGCCGTACGTGACGAAGGTGGCGAAGTCGCCGGCGCGCAGGCGGTGCGGCTGCCAGACCGAGCGGTAGTTGGGATCCCACGCGACCGGGTGTTTGCCGCGGCGGTAGAGTCCCTTGTGCTCGAAGAGGAGAACCGGGTTGTTGTCCTCGTAGGCCGCGAGCAGGGCGTTGAAGGCGTCCTGCGCGGTGCTCGGGTAGAGGCCCTTGAGGCCGGGCATCGAGAGGAAGAACGACTCGAGCTCCTGCGAGTGGAACGAGCCGAAGGTCAGGCCGCCGCCCGCGGGCAGGCGCAGGACGAGCGGACAGGCGGCGCCGGAGCGGAAGTGCATCGTCGCCGCGTTGAGCGTGATCTGGGTGGCGGCCTCGGTGGAGAAGTCGGCGAACTGGAATTCCTCAATCGGGCGGTGGCCGTTGACCGCGAGGCCAATGGCGTAGCCGGTGCAGCCGCTTTCGGCGAGCGGGACGTTGAGCACGCGGGGGCGGCCGAAGTCCTTGAGCAGGCCCTCCGTGATTTTGAACGCGCCGCCGTAGGTGCCGATGTCCTGGCCCAGCACGAGCGACTCCGGCCGCTCGGTGAGGATCTTGCGGTGGGCGCGGTTGAGGGCTTGGGCGAACGTGAGCTGCTCGGGAGCGACGGGCGCGCCGGCGGCGATGGGCGTCGAGTCGAGCGAAGGATTCCACGGCAGGGGCGGGGACGCAGCGGCAAAAAGGCCGGCTTCCATGCCCGCGGGATCCGGCCGCGGCACGGCGACGGAAAACTGCAGGCATTGTTCGACGAAGGCACTCAGTTCCTGCTCGGTGGCGGCGATCCGCGCCTCGCCCAGTTGGGCCGCGAGCCGGGTGCGGAACCGGGGCAACGGATCGCGAGCCATGAAGCCCTCGCTCTCGCCGGGTTTGAGATAGTCGCAGGTATCGTAGGCGGCGTGGCCGCGGAGACGCAGCACCTTGGCCTCGACGAGCAGCGGACGGCCGGAGGTGCGGACTTGGGCGAGCGCGTCGGCCAGCGCGGTGGCGGCCCCGGCGGCGTCGAGGGTATCGATGAACCGCCCCTCGATGCCGTAGCCTTGGGCGCGCTTCCAGAGCTCAAGGCCCGGGGCGAACTGCTCGGTGACGGGGGTCGAGTAGGCGTAGCCGTTGTTCTCGATCACGAAGAGGATCGGCAGCGAAAGCAGGGCGGCGAGGTTCATGACCTCGTGGACGTCACCCGTGCTGCTGGACCCGTCGCCGAGCATGGCGATGCCGACGGCCGCACGGCCGAACCGCCGCTGCGAATCCGTGGCGCCGGCGACCGGACCCAGCATGGCGCCGAGATGGCTGATCATCGGCAGCGAGCGGTGCGCGGGATCGCCGTGATGGATATTGCCCTCGCGCGCCTTGGTCGGACTGCCGGCGTTGGCAAAGTACTGGTTGAGATGGTCGCAGAGGTGCCCGCTCCAGATGAGGTGACCGCCGAGGCCACGGTGCGTAAAGCACACGACATCGGTCGTCTTGTCGGCGAGCAGGGCGAGGGGAACCACGAGACCCTCGTTGCCTTGACCGCCGGTCACCGTGCCCTTGATCAGGCCTTGGCGAAAGAGATCGACGATGCGGTTGTCGGCCGTCCGGGCCAGATGCATCCAAGCGAAGATGCGAAGCAGGCTCTCATCGGGGTTCCGGCCGAGCTCGTCGGTGCGGAGTTGGCGGGATTCAAGGATCGCGGGAGTCTGCGGGAATGCCATGGACGGATCCGACGGTGGGCGGGCGATTCGGCGTGGGCAAGCGAGAGTTGCCGGTCTGAAAGAGAGGCGCGGAAGCGCCGGTAGGGTTGCCTCGACGAGTCGACCGTGATGATCACCAAA
>CAIYFD010000090.1 GCA_903925425.1 uncultured Opitutia bacterium
CGGTAAGCAGATGGAGGAGCGGTTTCATCCTGCGAGAGAAAGGGACGACCATGTCCCGGGCGAGGCCAAGAATGGCTTCGCCTACATTTCACCCAATAGGTGAAATGTAGGCGAAGCATCAGGGCACCAGACTGGTTTTCGTCGGAACGCATCCAGTCTCGGCTCGACGCCGGTAACCCGGGCCGGCTTTTGTGGTCGGCGATTGAAAACCCGCTTTATCATCAATCCGCGATCGGGCCGGGGACGGTTTGCCGTTGAGCCGGTCCGCCAGTTTGCCGCCCGTTACGCGGCGGAGGTCGTCGCCACAGAACGACCGCACCACGGCAGCGAATTGGCGCGGCAGGCCCTCGCCGACGGGATTGAGCTGATCGTGGCGGTCGGCGGTGACGGCACCATGAACGAGATCGCCTCCGAGCTGTGCGGCACGCCCACCACGTTCGGCCTGATCCCCTGCGGCTCGGGCAACGGGCTCGCCCGTCAGCTCGGCATCCATGGCTCGGTCGCCCATTCACTGGCCATCCTGCGGGAAGGAAAGACCGCCGTAATCGACAGCGGTCTGGCGGACGGGCACCCCTTTTTCACCGTGGCCGGGCTGGGCTTCGAGGCCGAGCTCGCCGCCCGTTTCAACCTGCTCAAGCGCCGCGGCTTTTTCCGCTACCTCACCTCCGGGGCCAAGTTGCTGCACCGTTTCGAATCCAGCGACTACGGCATTGTTCATCAGGGAGGAAGAGATGAAGTCACGGCCTTCACCGTGGCCGTCGCCAATGCCGCCCAGTACGGCAACAACGCGCTCATCGCACCCGGGGCGCGGCTGGATGACGGCCTGATCAACCTGACGGCCCTGCCACCCATCAACTGGTGGCGGGCGCCCGGGCTCTTCCGGCGCATGTTCAATGGCACGCTCTCGCTTGATCCGCGGGTCCGGCTACACGCAGGCACCCGATTTGTCGTGGAACGGGCGAAGCCGGGGCTCATCCACACCGACGGCGAAACCCACCAGGCGGGCACCCGCGTGGAGTTCGCCGTGCGGCCCGCCAGCCTGCGGATCCGCGTGCCGGCCTAAGGCAGCTCAGAGCACGTGCTCTGTCGGGACATGCGCGATGGCGCGGTCGGGTCGAGGCGGTGCCTCAACCGCAATGCGTCGATCCCGGCTGAGGCCCCGCCTCAGCCCTACCCGCAATCCATCAGCGCGTCTCGAACCACTTCGACTCGGCTTTCGCGCTGGCCGAGACCTCGATCTCGCGGAAAACCCCCGGGACGTTGTCGGTCACCCGAAAGAGATCCATGTTCGAGGGCTTGAAGAAGTTGTCCTGCAGCATCCGCGCAAAGAGCCGCAGCAGGTCGTCGTAAAAGCCGTCCTGGTTGAGGAACACGCAGGGCTTCCGCACCACGTCGAGCTGCCGCAGCGTGAGGATCTCCAGAATCTCCTCGAGCGTGCCCCAGCCGCCGGGCAGCGCGACAAATGCATCGGCGCGGGTCTCCATCAGGAGCTTCCGTTCGCGCATCGTGATCACAGTCACGAGCTCGTCAGCCTCGTCGAAGGCGAGTTCCTTCGCCTTCATGAACTCCGGGATCACCCCGATGACGCGACCGCCGGCGGCCTTCACTGCCCGGGCCGTCGCCCCCATGAGCCCCGTCTTGCCGCCGCCATAGACCAGGTCCCAGCCCTGCCGGACCATCTCGGTGCCAAGCGCCGTGGCGACCACGGCATACTTCGGGTCGATCCGGTCGCTGGAGGAACAGTAGACGCAAAGGAGACGCGGCATCGCCGCAAACGCTCAACGCTGAACTCTCAACGCTCAACTCCCAAGTAAGGCGAAATTCCAGGGTGACGGCACCCGGACAACAGTAGTTCGAAAGCGGATGCAGGCCTGGGACCCTCACCCGGCGATGATCCATCCAGGTCCGTGCACTTGAGCGTTGAGCGTTGAAAGTTCAGCGTTGAGCGTGGGGACTTCGCTCACCTCCCGGACCCATGCCCTCCACGTTGCCCTACCGCGGCCGCCTCGCGCCCTCCCCGACGGGCTACCTGCACCTCGGCCACGCCCGGACGTTCTGGATCGCGGCGGAGCGGGCCCGGGCTGCCCAAGGCGCCCTCGTGCTGCGTAGCGAGGACCTGGATGCCATCCGCTTCCGCCTCGATTTCGCCGATGCCATGCTCGAGGACCTGCGTTGGATCGGGTTGGAGTGGCAGGAAGGACCCGATGTCGGCGGACCGTACGGCCCCTACCGCCAAAGCGAACGCCGCGGGTTTTACCGGGCGGCGCTGGAACAATTCCACGCCGCGGGCCTGATTTTCCCCTGCACCCGCTCACGCCGCGACGTCCTCGAGGCGATCGGCGCACCGCACGAGCAACCCGGCGCCGACGACGAGCCGGTTTATCCGCGGGAGTTCCGCCCGCCGGCCGGGACCGCGCTGCCGCCACTCGGTGAAACCATCTCCGTGAACTGGCGCTTCCGGGTGCCGGACGACCTGCGGATCGATTTCACGGACGGCAGCGCCGGGCGGCAGTCCGCCATTTCCGGGCGCGACTTCGGCGACTTCCTGATCTGGCGGAAGGACGACGTGCCGAGCTACCAACTGGCGTGCGTGGTGGATGACGCGGCCATGGCCATCACCGAGGTCGTCCGCGGCGCGGACCTGATCAAGTCCACCTTTCGCCAGATCTTGCTCCACCGGGCGCTCGGCAAAACGGTCCCCGCCTTTTTCCACTGTCCACTCATGAATGACGACCGCGGCGAGCGCCTCGCCAAGCGTCACGATGCCCTGAGCCTGCGCACGCTGCGGCAGCGGGGCGTGGCACCGGAGGAGATCCGGGCGAAATACCTTACCGCAGATTTCGCGGAAGGGCGCGGATAATTCACTGACTTATCCGGATTGATCCGCGTAATCCGCGGTTAAGTTTTTCATGATCAAGATCGGCATCATCAACGTCTCCGACCGGGCCAGCGCCGGCGTCTATGAAGACACTCCCGGCAAGGCCTGCTCGGCGCTGCTGCGCGAGTGGCTCGCCGGGCCCTTCGAGACCGAATACCACGTGGTGCCGGACGAGCAGGCCGTGATCGAGGGTGCGTTGCGCCGCATGGCCGATGAGGCGGGCTGCTGCCTGATCGTGACGACCGGCGGCACCGGGCCGGCCCCGCGCGATGTGACGCCCGAGGCCACCACCGCAGTATGCGAGAAGCTGCTGCCGGGGTTTGGCGAGCTCATGCGCGGCACCTCGCTGAAGTACGTGCCGACCGCCATCCTCTCGCGGCAAACGGCCGGCATTCGCGGAAAGACGTTGATCGTGAATCTGCCCGGGCGCCCGAAATCCATTCGCGAAAACCTCGAGGCGGTTTTCCCGGCCATCCCCTACTGCATCGACCTTATCGGCGGACCGCGGCTCGAGGGGACGGCCGCGGCACCGAAGGTTTTCAGGCCTGCAGGTAGCTAATCAGGGGCCCGATCGGGCTTGTCAGGCCTACCGACCGAGCAGCCGCGGATTCCGCCAGTCCGCCGGCAGGATCGATTCCGGACCGAGGATGTAGACCCGGTAGTAGAGCCAGAAAATCACGAGCCCCAACCCGAGCAGGAAAAACGCCTCGCCCAGCGAACCGCCCCGCTGCCGGCTGTGGCGCAGCAGCGCCCCGACCATGGCCCCGATGGCCGGCGCCGCGACGAAACCCACGAAGGAGCCGCCCACCAGGACCATGCCCATGATCGCCCCGGTGCGGAGAAGCGGATCGGCGAACATGCGCGCCTTGTAGCTCACCAGCTCCACGCAGAGGTTCAGGAGCAGGAGGCAGCAGGGCAGGATGTAATAATTGCGGACCACGCCTTCGTTTTTCACGGCACCCGTTGACTCACCCCAAAACGGGCCCCATTCAATCCTCTTCCGGCAACCCGCCGGCCAAGAAAAATCCAAACTCCCCGACTATGGTCAACCTATCCGCCCCCGATTTCACCCAACATCCGCCGCGCAGCACCCGCATCCGCCTCGGCGGCTACATCCACTTGCCCCGCCTGCTCGACAAAGCTCGCGCGAACCACGCTGCGAAACTCGGCGAATACCACTGGAACTGCCCGCTCGACAAACGGTTCTTCGACTTCACGGGGATCAACGAGGCGGCCTTCCTGGCGGAGATCAAGCCCGGCAAGAGCGACGTCGAGATGCTCGCCTGGGTCAGCAGCCAGACCAAACACCAGCCCTACGAGATTGCCGCCTGGTCCACTTGGACCGAGCAAAACGGTCCGGGTAGCGCCCCGGGCCACGAGTGGGCTGCCAGCACGCTCAAGGGCGCCGGTTCGGCCCGCGACGACATCCGCTCCTTCGCCGACCTGCTGGATCTCGACGACTACCTTTCGTTCGGCGGGAAGGCGTGAGCGGATTCTTGATTTAGGATTCTCGATGGTCGACGGCACCGGAACCATGGCCCGCGGACCGCGGGCCATTTCCGGCCAGCCACAATCGGGAATTCAAAATCAATCTTTTCAAAGCTCCGTGTACTTCTCGGAGCGCCCGCGGGCCTTGGCCACCGGGTATTTCTGCGCGTTAGCTTCGATCTTCGCCTCGATCGCTGCGGCCACG
>CAIYFD010000091.1 GCA_903925425.1 uncultured Opitutia bacterium
GATCTGGGTCGCGCCCCCCCGGATCTTCCTGCCGGGCGAGGAGTGGATCCTCACCCAGGTGCGGTCCTGCGACGCCGACGGTTACCTCGTGCGCAACCCGGACCACTTGAAATTCTTCGCCGGCGACCGGCGCCGCGGCGACTTCTCGCTCAACGTCGCGAACCCGTGGTCAGCTTCCTGGTGGATCGAGCACCACGGGCTGGAACGCGTCACCGCCAGCTACGACCTCAACACCGTCCAGCTCGACGGTCTCCTCCGCGGCTCACCCGCCTCGTGGTATGACATCACGCTCCACCAGCGGATGCCGATGTTCCACATGAACCACTGCGTGTTCTGCGCCTTTCTCTCCAGCGGAAAGGACTACCGCGACTGCGGCCGGCCGTGCGACGACCATGTCGTGGCGCTGCGCGACCGCGTCGGGGCCGAGCTGCCGCTCAAGGCCGATGCCGGTTGCCGCAACACCGTCTACAACAACCGCGCCCAGACCGGCGCCGAATTTCTCGGCCCCCTGCTCGACGCCGGCGCGCGGAGCTTCCGCGTGGAGTTTGTCACCGAGTCCCCGGCCGAGGTCACGCGCACGCTCACCAGCTATCGCCGCCTCCTCGCCGGCGAGATCTCGGGCACCGACCTCTGGCGCGAACTGAAACTGATCAACCAGCTCGGCGTCACCCGCGGCCAGCTCGGGCGCTGAAAGTCGGGCGGCAGGGGTCGGCCACGCCGCCCGGAATCTCAAATTTCAAGTCTGAGATTTGAAATGCCGGCCGACGGACGGCGGGATGCCTCCGCCGTTGACGCTTGGGCGGGCCTCCTCTCAGGCTCAACCGCATGTTCACGATCATCGGCGGTGACGGACAGGAATACGGCCCCGTCTCGGTGGAGCAGCTTCGCACCTGGCTGGCGTCCGGTCGGGCCAACCTCGAGACGCGCGCCAGGCAATCCAGTGAGGAAGCGTGGAAGCGCCTCGGGGACTTTGCGGAATTCGCCCCTCCTGCCGTGGGCGCGCCCCCGGTGCTGGGAGCCGCGACGGACACCGAACTGGGCGGGCTGGGCGCGCGCTTCGGCGCCGCCTTCGTCGACGGAAGCCTGAAGTTTGCCTGCCAGATCCCCTCCAGTCTCGCGATCTACAAGTATGTCTCGGAGCACATGGACCCCGGCAGCCGGCCGGACATCATGGCCATCATGACCACGGTCAGGGATGCCACCGCCCTCGCCCCCTCCCCTTACCCGTATCTCGGCGCGCTCGCCGTCCTGCAGGGCTTCCTGATTGCGACCCGCAGCCAGTCCGTCGGCAAAATTCTCTTCAACCTGCGGATCGCCCGTGCCACCGACGGCAGCAAGCCCGACTTTGTCCGGGCCTTCCTCGTGCGCGGCGGCGTCCCCACGGTCATTCTCTACATCCCCATCATTGGGTTCTTTTTCTGGATCGTGGACACCTGCTTCATTTTCCGCGCCGACCGGCGCTGCGTGCATGACCTGATGGCCGGCACCAAGATTGTGAAGTCATAGGACCCCACGGGAGCAGGTCCGGGTCCAATCAATGCCGTCCGCGGCGAGCGGCGCCCCGGCCCTCAGCCCCGCCACTGGGAGTCGTTCGCGCGCCGGCGCGCCGTGAGCTTGGCCGACTGCTGCGTTTCGGTCTGCCGGATCCAGGCCGCCAGATCCCCCGGGGACATGCTGGCGCCCCCGGCCGCCTCAATGGTCTGCCGCACCATGCGGTCCGCCGTCACCACCGTGCATTGAGCCGGATCCTTCGCCTGCGCCACGAGCTGTTCGATGACATCGTCGGCTGTCTGTCCCGTCGCCGTGTAAACCACCACTAGCGGCGGATCCCCGGGTCGCGACTCGATCACCACATCAGGGCCCCGCCCGTCGAACACGACCCGCACCTCGGCGAGGCCCGAGTCGTGAAGCACCTGCAGCCGCTCGATCAGCGTTTCCCGGGCGGCCTGGCGCTGGCGCGGCAGGAGCGCGCGCTGTTCCGGCCACGCGTGCATGACATTCGCCCCGTCCACCAAGAGTCTCGGTCTCGGATCCATTGCCCTCTGATGGAGCCACGCCGGCCGCGGGTCGACAGCAGATCCTCAGGCCGCTCCGCTCCCACCGTTCACTGGTCCTCGGCGAAGATATCCCGGATCGTCCGGCGAAGGTCCGAGGGCAGCACGGGCTTGTACAGAACCCGGTCCACCGCGAACCGGCGGTAGGCATCGTGCACGTCACGGCTCAACGCGGAACAGAAGACCAGAATCCGGCAAGGAATCTCCCGTTCGCGCACGGCCTGAACGAGCGCGATGCCGTCCATCCCGGGCATGTGGTGATCGGTGATCAGCAGATCGATCGCGGCGGGATCTTCGGTGAGGCGGCGCAGCGCCTCGGCGCCGCTGGCCACGCATTCAATCCGGTGCCCTTCCCGGGTGAGGGCGGCGCTCGCGACATCACGCAGCTCCTTCATGTCGTCGGCGTAGAGAATCCGCAGGCCGGACGAAGATTCTTTGGCGGTGTTTTGCTCGGCGGAGCTCATGAACACGTTCCCGCAATTCCCTCCAGTCCTGACCAGGCTGGCAACAATCCGTTCTGTCAAAAACCCGGTAAAGTGAAGCCCTGCCTCACACCACCCGGTCGGCCATTGCCTCGCCCCGGGAGAATGCCTCGAGGTTGGCAAGAAAGTGCCGCACGATGGCCTCGTCCTGATCGCGCCGCCCGCCCGCGGTATGCGGCGTGATGTGGCAGTTCGGCGCTGTCCAGAGAAGATGGTCCGGCGGCAGCGGCTCGGGCTCCATGACGTCGAGATAGGCCGACTCCAGTCGGCCGGACTGCAGCGCCTCGAGGAGGGCCCGCTGATCCACGGTTGTGCCACGGCCGACGTTGTAAAAACGGGCGCCGGGCTTGAACCAGCCGAGCCGCCGGGCATTGACGTAGTTTCTCGTCGATTCGTTGTCGGACAGGATATTCACCACATGGTCTGCCAGCGGCAGCACCCGGGTCAGATCGGCCTCGGGAATCACCCGCACGCCGGATTCACTGCGGGTCTGCCGCCGCACGGCGTAGATCGTCATGCGAAACGGCGCCAACAGTTCCGTCAAACGCCGGCCGATCGCACCATAGCCGAGCATCAGCACAGTCTGACCGGTCAAGAGGCGCGAGTCGTAGCGTCGTTCGGTGTAATGCCACGAATGGTCCGTCAGCTGGTCGCGGTGGCTCGCGAGGAGCTGCCGGCCCAACGCCAGCATCATCCCAAGCACATGTTGTGCGCAGGGCTCGGCGAACACCCCCGAGGCATTGGTGAAAGCCGCGCCGCGAGCCCGGAAGTCCTCACGGACTTCCGGCGTGTCGAAACGCGTGTAGCCGGCGGTGGTGACCTCCACCCACTTGAGCCGGCGGTGGACGAGGCACTGCGCGGCGTCCGGTTGGCCAAAGGCCACGTCCGCCTCCGCCAGCGCCGGGTCGGGCTTGCCGGCCACCAGCACCGATGCCGCCCGGTTCTCCGCGTAGACCAGGCGGTGGCCCTGGGCGCCCTCGGCCAGGAGGGCCTCCGCCTCGTCGCTGAACTTCCCGTTGCACCAGATGGTCAGGCCCATGGTCGTATCACTCGGATTCGGAGAAAGTGCACAGGGCGTGCACCGGCACGCCGACCCCCTCCAGGCGCTCGGAGCCGCCCAGCTCGGGCAGGTCGATGATCGCCGCGGTGCCGACCACGACCCCGCCGAGGGTCCGAAAAAGTTTCACGGCGGCGAGCAGCGTCCCGCCCGTCGCAATAAGGTCGTCCACGATCAGCACGCGATCGCCCGGCTTGCAGGAGTCGGCGTGGATCTCGACCGTGGCGTTCCCGTACTCGAGCGCATAATCCTCGGAGATGGTCTTGTGCGGCAGCTTGCCCTTCTTGCGCACCATCAGGAACGGCTTGTGCATCTGGTAGGACAGCGCCCCGCCGATGATGAAGCCGCGCGCATCGACCGCAGCGATGAGATCGGCCCGCAGTCGCGTGGCGTCCTGGGCAAACGCCTCGATCATCACGCGGAACGCCTCCGGATCATGGAAGAGGGTCGTGACGTCGCGGAAGTTGATGCCGGGCTTCGGCCAGTCGCGCACCGTGCGGATGCGGGACTTGAGCAGTGCGGCGTTGGTGGACGGTTGCATGTAAGAGTGTCGCCTCAGCCGGGCCGCCGGCGGGTGCGATCAATTCCCCGCCGGAAGCAGCGAGATTTCCTGGCTGTCCGTCGCGCGGCCGAGGGTCACGACGTAACCGGTAAGATTGGCGTACCGCAGTTTACCGTTCACCAGGACCTTTGCCTCCACGTTCACCCCCCGGCGCAGCAGGTCGTCGTCCGCGCGGTATTCCACGCGGAATTCGAACGGCGGCGCGCCCGAGATCGCGATCCGCTGCTGGCCGAGCAGGACCGGGCCGCTGGTCGCGATGACGGTGTCCACGACCCGCACCGAGAGGATGGCTCCGTCCGGGACGGGCATGCCCGGAACAAAAGTCACCTTGCCGGTCATCACCCGGTTCGGGTCCCCCACCTGCGTGATTTCAACATAGGCACAACCGGCGGCCAGGAAGAGGCCGAGGAACAGCAGCACGCAGGTTATCACAGGAGTTTTCATGGGCGGGAGGCGCGGTGCCGGGCTTCGGCGGCGAGGTTAATTTCAGTCAGCAAGTCAGTGTGTTCGCGGGCGGTTCCGCCGTCAACGCGGACGAGGCCCCGTCCGAACGGGGGTCGGTCCTCAGGCAGATCGCTCCAATCCCGCCACGCATACCCGATGGCCGCGGGATGCGCGACGATGGCGGTCAGGGCGGACCTGCCCCGCTCCAGCATGTGCTCGAGGGGTGTCCGGCCGGGCGACGCCGCGAGCTCCCCTCCCGTCCAGGAGTAACCCGTCAGGAAAACCGGCGCGGTCGCTCCCCCGCTCCAGAACTCCCGTTGCGCCGCGGCCACTTCCGCTCCCGGGCTGGTCGCCAGCATGTCAACCGACCGGCCCGCGGCCTCGGCCACCGCGGCCGGCCCGTCGGGCGGAATCACGCCAAGGATGAGATGCGCCGGATCATGCGCGCGGATGGCCGCGGTGACCGCGGAAAAGTACAGCCGCGCGAACTCCTTCGTGAAGCGCTCCTCGTCGTGCCGGTATCCCGCGGTGTCGAGCGCCTGGTCCTCGTGCGTCAGGAGCCGCAGCGATTCCTTGTTGGGCAACGGGGTCTCCCACGCCGCCGCCACTGCCGAGAGTTCCCCGCTGTACGCCGCGAGGACAAATTCCCAGGCCGCGTGATAGGCGGCAAAGCGCGGCTCGAGGCTGAGACAGATCTGCAGCAGCGCCGGCCGCGGCCGTGCGCCCGGCACCTGGGGCCATTGCAGACCGGCGTCGGGCATCCAGCCGATCAGCCGCGGATCGTCCACGCCGGGCGGACACAACTCGGCGGCGCGTTCCTGGCAGGCCCGCGCCCAGCCGGGATCGAAGACATCCGGCAGCTGCACACCCTGCAGGCGGATCATCGCCTCGGGCGCGGCCGGCCGGAAACGGATCGCGGCGATCCAGGCCCCGGCCCAGCCCGCGGGCGTAACTCCGCCCTCAATCACCATCGTGTTGACGCCCCAAGCGGCCGCGGGCGCCATCGGGAGGGTGCGGATCAGGCCTCCGTCCCGGTGCACCCCGCAGGCGAAGAACGCCCGGTCATCGGGCCCGATCAGCCACCACGGTCCCGCCCGCGAGCGTCCGACCCGGACAAACCCCGGTGTGCCCCGGATGGTCTCGGTCTGGAAATCAGAAAGCTGGAGCGGCTCGTCGCCGGCAGGCGCCATGGCGGCGCAGCTTGGGGGGCGTGATCCAAAAGGAAAGCGGACATTGGCGGAGTTTCCCCGCGAACCGCCTTGGCACGGGGCGGTCAGTCGGTGAGCGTTTCCCCGCCCTCCGCGTGAACCTTCTCGACCGTTACATCTTTCGCAGCGTCCTCCTGACCTGTCTGGGCTCGGTCGCGCTTTTTGCCTTCGTGCTCATGCTGGGCAACGCCATCCGCGACCTGCTCGGTTACCTGCTCCGCGGCCAGCTCTCGCTCGAGACCGCGGGCGAGCTCATCCTGCTCCTCCTCCCGTTCGTGGTCTCCTACGCGCTGCCCATGGGCATCCTTACCGGTGTGCTGCTGGTCCTCGGGCGCATCTCCGCCGACAGCGAGATCACTGCCATGCGCGCCAACGGCATCAGCCTGCTGCGGGTCGCCCGGCCGGTGCTGCTGCTCGGCGTGCTCGGCTGCGCCGTCACGCTCTACGTCAATTTCCAGTCCATGCCGTGGGCCCGCGTGGAATACGACAAGCGCCTCACCGAATATGTCCGGGCCGATCCCGCACGGTTCATCGTGCCGAAGACCTTCATTCGGGATTTTCCAGGATACGTGGTCTACGTGGGCGAGAAGCAGGCTACCGTCCTGCGCGATTTCTGGCTCTGGCAGCTCGACGGCGAGGGCCGGGCCCTGAACATGATCCATGCCGAGTCCGGCCGGATCGACTATGACAAGGAGCAGAACAGCTTCAGCGTCACCCTCACCCGCGCGAGCGTCGAGTCCCGGAAGAAGGGGGCGCCCGGCGACATGCGCGAGCCCCCGCAGATCCCGACCGTGGAGAAAACCGAGCCGCCCTTCGTGCTCTCGCTCGACCGTATCCTCGGCCGGCCGACCATTCGGCAGAAGCTGCAGTGGATGACCTACGGTGAACTCCAGGCCGAGCTGGGCCGGCGTGAGCTCAGGCCCATCAACGCCGCGTATGAACCGAAGCAGAAGGCGCAGGATGTGATGCAGGTGCGGCTCGTCTTTCAGGACAAACTCACCACGGCGTTCGCCGTGCTCTCCTTCGCCCTCATCGGCGTGCCGCTCGGCGTACGCGTCTCGCGCCGCGAGACCACCGCCGGCCTGGGCATCGCCACCCTGCTCGCGCTCGGCTACTACTTTCTCACCATCATGGTCGGCTGGTTGAGCCGCCACCCCGAGTACCGGCCCGACCTGCTTTACTGGGTGCCCAACCTGATCTTCCTCGCCCTCGCCGTCCGCCTCTTCCGCCGCCTCGAGCGGCAGTAGATCGCGGCCTCGGATTCCCCGGCCCGGCGGCGATTCCGCTCGCCGCCGGGCTTACCTTAGAGCGGCGAATTACACTGCCGTCTGCCCGGCGCGGACGGAGTCCCCGCCCTACCGGGGATCGGGAAAGTACTTTGAAATTCCGGCTATATTGTCGCATCCCTGAGGCATGACCGATCCCCACCGACCGCTGTCCGGGCGCACGATCCTGATGTTTGTCGGCGACGTCTATGAGGACCTCGAGCTCTGGTACCCGAAGTACCGTCTCCAGGAGGCCGGTGCCCGCGTGCTGCTCGCCGGGCCGGCCGAACGGACAAAATACACCGGCAAGCATGGGTACCCGTGTGTGTCCGACATCACGATCAAGGAGGCCGCGACGCTCATTCCGGACGGCGTGATCTGCCCCGGCGGTTTCATGCCGGATCAATTGCGGCGCGATCCCCTCGTGCTCGCGAGCGTGCGCGAATGCCACCGACGCGGAAAACTCCTGGCCGCGATCTGCCACGGCGGCTGGATCCCAATCTCGGCCGGCGTCTACCGCGGGGTGCGCGTCACCGGCTCGCCCGGGATCAAGGACGACCTCGTCAACGCCGGCGCGATCTTCGAGGACGCCCCGGTGGTGGTCGACCGGCACTTTGTCTCGAGCCGCCGGCCCGACGACCTGCCCGAATTCTGCCGCGGGCTGCTGCAGGTGCTCGCAGCCCAGGGCTAAGCCCTACAGCTCGACGTTGTCGATCAGGCGGACCTCATCGAGCCAGACAGCCAGCATCAGCAGGCTTCGCCCGGGGACAATCTCGCGCAGCGGCTCCATCGTATTCGGATCCACGATCGTGATGTAGATGATCCGGATCCGGCGGTGCTGCCCGAGGATGTGCGTCACCTCCGCGATCACCCGGTCGGGACTGCGCACGCCCGACTCGGTCATCGATTTTGCCTTCCGCAGGGACTCGCTCAACGCCAACGACTCCTGCCGCTGGGTCGTCGTGAAATTCCGGTTGGCCACGCCGGCGGCCAGGCCATCGGCCTCGCGCACCGTCGGCACCACGATCACCTCGATCGCCCAGCCGAGATCGGCAATGATCTTCCGCACCACCGCGACGCGCTGCGCCGCCTTCTGGCCCAGCACGACAAAGCCGGGCCGGATGATATTGAAAAGCCGTGCGTTCACGGTCGCCACGCCGCGGAAATGCGTGGGCCGCGAGGCCCCGTCGAGGTGCTTGCCCACGGCCTCCTCCGTCACATAGGTGGAAAAACCGCGGGGGTAGATTTCTTCGGCCGCCGGCGTGAACGCATAGTGCGCGCCGCCATCGGCGCAGCGCTGCAGGTCGTCCGTCAGGCTCCGGGGATAATTGGACACCGGCTCGTTCGCCGGGAACTGGAGCGGATTGACGAAGATCGAGACGATCACGATGTCGGCCTGCGCCACCGCCGCCCGGATCAGCGCCTCCTGCCCCGCGTGCAACGCGCCCTGCGTGGGCACGAGCGCCACACGCTTGCCCTCACGCAGGAAGGTGTCCGCCAGTTGACGCATTTCCGCTACGGTGGAGACCTGTTGCATAGTGGGGGCGGGTTGGGGCTGCGGGGGGTAACGCCGGGCTTGAATTAATCAACAGCTCCCGGCTCACTTCAAGTTTTCCCTCGTAAAATTCACCCAGCCGACGCCCCCGATGATCCACCTGAACGAAAATTTCACCAAGTTGAAGGCCTCGTACCTCTTCAGCGACATCGCTAAGCAGGTCACGGCCTTCACCCAGGCCAACCCGGACAAGCCGGTCATTCGCCTCGGCATCGGCGACGTCACCGAGCCGCTCCCGCCCGTTTGCATCGCCGCGCTGCATGCCGCGACCGACGAGATGGCGCACCGCGCGACCTTCAAGGGCTACGGTCCGGAGCAGGGCTACGCGTTCCTCCGCGAGGCCATCGCCCAGAATGACTACGCGGCGCGCCAGTGCCCCATCGAGGCCGACGAAATCTTCGTGTCCGATGGCGCCAAGTGCGACTGCGGCAACATCCAGGAGATCTTCTCCCTCGATACCCGCCTCGCGATCCCCGACCCCGTTTACCCGGTCTACATCGACACCAACGTCATGGCCGGCCGCACCGGCCCGAGCGTCGACGGCCGCTACCAGGGCGTAACCTACCTCGATAGCACGCCCGCCAACGGTTACGTGCCGGCCATCCCTTCCGTCGCGACCGACCTCATCTATCTCTGCTTCCCGAACAACCCAACCGGCGCCGTGGCCACGAAGGCTCAGCTCGCCGAGTGGGTGGCCTACGCCAAGAAGAACCAGGCGATCCTGCTCTACGACTCGGCCTACGAGGCCTACATCCGCGACCCACAGATCCCGCACTCGATCTACGAGATCCCCGGTGCGCGCGACGTCGCCATCGAGTTCCGCAGCTTTTCCAAGACCGCCGGCTTCACCGGCACCCGCTGCGCCTACACCGTGGTGCCGAAGTCGCTGCAAGCCTTCGACGCCGCCGGCAAGGCCCACTCGGTCCACGCGCTCTGGAACCGCCGCCACACGACGAAGTTCAACGGCGTGGCCTACCCGATCCAGAAGGCGGCCGCCGCGATCTTCACGCCCGAGGGCAAGCAGCAGGTGAAGGACATGACCGATTTCTATCTCGGAAACGCCGCGCTGATCCGCGCCGCTGTGGCCAAGCTCGGCTTCTCCTGCGTCGGCGGCGACAACGCCCCCTACATCTGGGTGAACACCGGCCGCGACTCGTGGGAGTTCTTCGACATGCTCCTCACCAAGGCGCAGGTCGTCTGCACCCCCGGCGCCGGCTTCGGCAAGTGCGGCGAAGGCCACGTCCGCATCAGCGCCTTCAACAGCCGCGCCAACGTCGAGACCGCCCTCGCGCGGATCGCGGCGGCGCTGAAGTAAGCGCCGACGCTGGCCGGTCGAACCCTAGCCCCGCGGCAGTCCCTCGCGGATCGCCGCGGCCAGTTCGGCCACGGCGCCACTCAGGGCCTTCGCCAAGGCCGCGTAGTCCTTGCCGTCCCAAGCCGCGGACTTGGCGGTGAAGGTCCGGCGGACGGAAACCGGGCGGGGACCGTCACCGCGGTTCAGCTCAAAGGTGGCGACAAACTCCACCCGGCCCGCCTTGCCCTCGATCACTCCCTCGGCGCGCTCGATGCGGACCGTCAGCTCGTTCACAAAATCCTCATCCCGGCGCGAGGCCGTCGGCACACCCAGACGGCCGAGATCCTCCCGCAGGACCCGGGCGATCCCCAGGTCGAGCGATTCCGACCACCAGGCGAGATCAACATAGCGGATATCGCCCCCCTTCTGCCGCACGGCCATCGCTTTGCTGCGCTGCAGGTAGGCAGGCAGCTCCACGGTGCGCAGCAGGACGCGCGGCGTTGTGACGGCCGCCGGGGTCCCGGCCGGGGCGGCGGCTTCCAAGGTGAAGAAATCGGTGCGGTCCCTCTTCGGGCCCCGCAGCAGCGTGCAGCCGGAGAGGAGGACTAGGATTATCAAAGCGCCGAAAAATTGCGGCCGGCTCGTCGGGCCAGCCCTACCCTCGAACCATCGCGGCTGAGGCATCGCCTCAGCCCTACCATCGGCAATCTCGGCCAGACGCTTCATTTCGTCGTCGGCTTCCGGCCGAGGATCAGCGCGTTCGGGTTGCGCTCAAGGAACTCGGACAGGCGCTGGACCGAGGCCGCCGCGTCCGACACTTGCTTGAGCGCCGCCGCGACGTCTTCCCCTACTCCGCGCTGGGCCTGGACAAATTTCTCCACGGTGGCCGCGGCCGAGTTGAAGGTTTTGATCGTGGTCTGGGCCTGCTGCAGGGTCGCCTGAAGTTCTGTCCCATTGGCCGCGACCTGCCGGTTAACGAGCGCCAGCGTGGCATCGAGCTCGGTGGCGATCGTGTTGAGGTGTACCAACAGATCCCGGATTTCCTTCGAGCTCGCGAGCGCATCCAGCGAGGCCCCGGTGCGCCGCCATTGGTCCACAAGGGCCGGCAGGTCCGTGCGGTTGAGTTGGCGGCGGGTGTCGACCAGCAGGCCCTGCGCCTCGCGCCCGAGCCCGGCGAAGTCGATCTTGTTCAAGTCGGTCAGGATACCCGAGAGATTGCTCTGGAATTCCGCGATGGTGGAAGGCAACGCCGGCATCACCGCGTACTGCGCGTCCTTGGCCTCGGCGTCCGCGGGATAAAGCTTCGGATCGTAGAAATCCATCTCGACGAAGAGCAGGCCGGTCGCGAGGCCCAACACCCCCAGCTGCGCGCGCAGCCCGTGCTCGATCAGGTCCTCAATTTCCTTCCGGTTGGAGACGTCGACCTCCACCCCCTGCGGCGTGTTGATCTTGCTGCGCGTAAGCTCACAAACCACCCGCACCCGCGCCTGGCTGGTCGCCTGGTCGTAGCGCACCGTCAGGTCAGCCACCCGCCCTACCCTGACGCCGCGGAATTTCACCGGCGAGCCGAGGTCGAGACCATGAACCGACTCGTTGAAGGTCACCACGAAGCGCTGCGGCTGGGAGAAGATATTGACCCCGCCGAAGGAGAGCAGCGCCAGGATCCCGAGCGCAAAGGCTCCCAGGACAAACAGGCCGACAATAGCTGGGCTGATCTTGGTTTTCACGGGCGGGAGAGTGAGCAGTAATATCCGTCGGACCGCAACCCGGCCCGCGGATTACGCCGATGAACGCGGATCAGGCCATCCGCGAATATCCGCGTTATCCGCGGGAAGGTGTGCATTCGATCAGGCATGAGGGTCATTGGATTGATGGTCCGCGGTTTAATTCCGGCCTGGGGATCGCATCGGACGCCCGGTCGCCCCGGCGGAGAAACTCCTGCACGCGGGGATCGGTGCTGGTGGCCACAAGCTCGCGCGGCGCACCGCTGGCGATGACGCCTCCCGCCTCGCGGTCGAGCATGATCACCCGGTCGGCGAGATCGAAGATCGACGCCAGCTCGTGCGAGACGATCACGATTGTCGTGCCGAACATCTCGCGGATCCGTAGAATCAGCTCGTCGAGCTTGCGCGAAGTGATCGGGTCGAGGCCAGCCGAGGGCTCGTCAAAAAACACAATCGAGGGGTCGAGGGCGAGGGCCCGCGCCAACCCGGCGCGCTTCCGCATGCCGCCGCTGATCTCCGCCGGGTAGTAGTCGGCGAACTTGGCCAATCCCACCTGCGCGAGTTTCAGCGTCGCCACCTCCTCGATCTCGTGGCGCGTCAGCGCCGTGTACAGTTCCAGCGGGAGCGCGACGTTTTCCCGCAGGGTGAGCGAAGACCAGAGCGCCCCGCTCTGGTAAAGGACCCCGAAGGTCTTCAGCACGTCACGACGGCCGGCGAGGTCGCGGGAATGGAAATCGCGGCCGAAGTAGCTGACGCTGCCCTTGGTCGGCGAAAGCAGGCCCACGAGGTGCCGCAACAAGGTGCTCTTGCCGCAGCCGCTCCCGCCGATAACGAAGAAGATCTCCCCGCGCCGCACTTCGAACGTCACATTCCGGAGCAGCACCTCCCCGTGGTAACCGCACTCAAGGTTCTCCACCCGGATGGCGGGCGGCACTGGCTCGGCGGAAAATGGCGCGCGGGTGTCCATGGTCAGAGCCCGAGGATGTTGAAGATCACCGCGTAGACCGCGTCGGCCACGATGATCAGGAGGATCGCGGTCACGACCGCAGAGGTGGCTGCCTTGCCGACGCCGGCCGCGCTCCGTTCTGACTGCAGCCCGCGGAGGCAGCCGGACAGCCCCACGATCAGGCCGAACGTGATACCCTTGATCACGCCGACCACGGTATCGGAGAGATCGACGAGCGAGAGCATCTCGACCCAGAAGGCGGCCGGCGGGATGCTGAGCACCCCCAGCGCCACGGAGATTCCCCCGAGGATGCCGAGCGCGCTGGCGTAGAGAGTCAGCAGCGGCATCATGAGGCCCAGTGCGACCAAGCGCGGCAGCACGAGGAAATCCACCGGCGAGACGCCGAGCGTCTCCAGCGCATCGATCTCCTCGTTCATCTTCATGTTGCCCAGAATTGCGGCGAACGCCGCCCCGGTGCGGCCGGCGAGGACAATGCCCGTCATCATGGCCCCCATCTCCCGGACCATGCCGAGTCCAACGAGGTCCGCGACCCAGATGTCGCCGCCAAACTGACGCAGCACGATCGCGCCCGTGTAGGCCAGGGTGACGCCCACAAGGAAACTGATCAGGCTGACGATCGGCAGGGCCATCGCGCCGCACTGCTGCATCTCGCCCAGGCAGTCGCGCCAGCGGAACAGGCGCGGCGACCGGGCAACCCGGAAGGCGCTGAGCACGCACTCGCCCACGAAGCTGGAAATGCCGCGGACTTTCACCACCGCATCGGCCGCGGCCAGCCCGACGGCGGAAAGGGGATCCTCGCCGCGGTCCTGCGGGATGCTCTCGGGTTCGACTTCCTCCAGCTGGGCGAGCAGCTGGCACATGCGCGGCGGCAGATCCCGTTGCTCAAACCGCGCCCCGGTTGTGCGGCACCAGGAATGCACCTCCATGAAAAACAACAGCAGGGAGCTGTCCCACGTCTCGAGCCCATCCACCACCGGCCGGATCTGCACGGGCCACTGGTCGCCGCGCACCTTCGCCCACGACGGGCGCGGGCCGGTGACCAGCCAGCGGCCACGGATGGACATGACCAGTTCGTCCCCCTCGATCCGGGTCGAGAGCAGGTCGGAGAAGGCGTCCGGGCGGGCGGCCATGACACTGATTATGGGGCGAAGAGGCATTTACCAAACCCCAAAATTGTCCGTGAGCCCGCCGCTCCCGTCACGCAAACTGGGCGGACATGCGCTTCCGCACCTGCCTGCTCGACCTCGATGGCACCCTGGTCGATCACTTCGCCGCCATCCACCGCTGCCATGCCCATGTGCGGCGGCACTTCGGACTCCCGGAGCCCACCCTCGACGAGGTCCGGCGTGCCGTGGGCGGCGGACTCGAAAACGCCCTGCGCCGGGTGCTGGGTCCCGACCACGCCGACAAAGTCGCGGAAGGGCTGACCATTTTTCGGTCCGAATGGGAGCGCACCATGCTGGACGACGTGACGCTGCTGCCGGGCGCCCGAGAACTGCTGGCTGGCTTGCAGGCCGCCGGGATCCGCGCCGCCGTGCTGACCAACAAACATGCGGGCTCCGCCCGCCTGATTTGCACCCATCTGGGGATGGACCCGTATCTCGCCGGTGTGTTCGGCGCCGGAGACACGCCGTGGCTGAAACCGGATCCGCGATTCACCGTCCACGCACTCCAGGTATTGGGCGCCGAAGCGGGCTCATCCTTGCTGGTAGGTGATTCGCCCTACGACGTGCAGACCGCGCAAGCCGCGGGCATGCCGGTTTGGGCGGTCTCGACCGGCACCCATACCCAAGCCGAATTGCAGGCCTCGGGGGCGGACCGGGTGTTCGCGGACCTGGTGGCCCTGCGGATTCAGTTGGAGCAGGCATGACCAACTTTTTTCACTTCCCGTACGATTAGGTGAAAGATTCGACCCATTTCCTGCGTTCTTAGGGGAAATGGCCACGATATCCCTCAATCAACCGGTCCGGCGGCCGGGCCTTGCCCAAACCTCAGCGCGTGCCTCCGGGAACCCTTCGCGCCTCCAGCGCACCCAGGCGATCGTCGAGCTCATCCGGGATGCGACGCTCGCCTTTGTCGCCCGCTTCATCGACCACCGCGATCCCCTCGGCAAAGAATTCATGGCCGAAGCCCGCCTCGCCGTCAGCGAGTTCCTGGGTCCCCCGGCCCAACCGGAACGAACGGCGGCCGCAGAAAAGGACCGCCTGGGAAATTGCCGGGTGCATGCCGCCCACCTGTTGACCGCGTTTGAATTGTTTCTCGATCAACGCCGGCTACGACGCTGGATGAAAGACGATCCCGAGGCGCGGCAGGTCCGGACCGTTGGACAACGCTGCTCCGTGGGACAGGTCGGTCATCGCAGCCCGGCCGGAACCGCGACCTACGCCGAGTGGTTGGAGCAGCCCGACCCCGGCGTGGTGGCCAACACGATTGTCTGCCTGATCCACCAGGCGAACTACCTGCTCGATCGCCAGATCCTGCTGCTTGCCCAAGGCTTCAGGCCCGCGCCCGAAACCAACCGGACCAAACCTGCGCCTGAGGAAAGCCCGGAGGCCGATGATCCTCCGTTGCAGATTCCAGCCTGTCCCGCGTGCGGGCTGCCGATGATCGAGCGCACGGCCCGCCGGGGTCCCCGAGCCGGCGGCCGCTTCTGGGGCTGCACCGCCTACCCGAAGTGCCATGGCATCCGGACCAACGAAAAGGCCGCGGACTTTCGTCCGCGGCCTTGAAGTGAATCGCGAGCTGGATCAGCTCGCCTCGGTGACGGCCTTGGGGTCGTCGATGAGCTCGGCGCCGAAGGGCAGCGAGATCTTGAGGTTCTTGTACTTCGGCAGGCCCGTGCCGGCCGGAATCAAGTGACCCATGATCACGTTTTCCTTGAACCCCTTGAGCATGTCGACCTTGCCGAGCGTCGAGGCGTCGGTGAGGACGCGGGTGGTCTCCTGGAAGGAGGCCGCCGAGATGAAGCTCTCGGTCTCGAGCGAGGCCTTGGTGATGCCCAGGAGGATTGGCTCCGCCTCGGCCGGCTTGCCGCCGGCTTCCTCGATCCGCTTGTTGTCGGCGAGGAACGCGGTGCGATCGACCTGCTCACCCCAGAAGTACTCGCTGTCACCCGGATCCGTGATGCGGACCTTGCGGAGCATCTGGCGGATGATGATCTCGATGTGCTTGTCGTTGATGGTAACGCCCTGCAGGCGGTACACCTCCTGCACCTGGGAGATAAGGAAGTCGTAGAGCGCGCTCGGCCCGAGGATCTCGAGGATCTCGTGCGGATCGGCGGAACCTTCGGTGAGGTGCTGGCCCTTGTGGACCACGTCGCCCGGCTGCACGATGATGTGCTTGCCGGTGGCGATGAGATGCTCCTCCTCCTGCGCGGTCTCCTCGTTCTTCACGACCAGCTTGCGCTTGCCGCGGACGGTTCCCTCGAACGCCACGATGCCGTCGATGCGCGCCATTTCGGCGGCATCCTTCGGACGGCGGGCTTCGAAGAGCTCGGCGACACGCGGCAGACCGCCGGTGATGTCCTTGGTCTTCGACGCCTGACGCGGGGTCTTGGCGAGCAGGGCACCGGGGGTGATGATGTCACCCTCGCTGACCGCGATCTGCGCCCCGACCGGGATGGAGTAAGACGCGAGCGGCTTACCCTTCTCGTCGCGGATTTCGACCTGCGGATTGAGGTCTTCCTTGTGCTCGATGACGATCGTGGCGATGCGGCCCGACGCCTCGTCGAGTTCGCGCTTCACGGTCACACCGGGGATCATGTCCTTGAACAGGAGCGTGCCACCCTTTTCGGAAAGCACGGGAACGTTGTAGGGATCCCATTGCGCGAGGACGGCACCCTTTTCGATCTTCTCGCCGTCGGAAACGGGGAGATAGGAGCCGACCACGATATTGTAGAGTTCGAGCTCCTTGTCCTCGGCGTCCAGGATCTGGATGGTGCCGGTTTTATTGAGCACGATGCTGGCGCCGTCGGCGGTGGGCACGAGGCGCAGGCCCTTGTACTTCACCTTGCCGTTGGAGCGCACCCGGATCTCGGGGGTCTTGAAGCCGCCGGACGCGACGCCACCGATGTGGAAGGTACGCATCGTCAGCTGGGTGCCGGGCTCGCCGATCGACTGGGCGGCAATGATGCCGACGGAGTCACCGATCTTCGCGACCTTGCTGGTCGCGGGATTGATGCCGTAGCTCTTGGCGTCGATGCCGTACTGGCTGGTCGAGGTGAGCGGCGACATGATCTTCACGCGCTCAATGCCGGTGTCCTCGATGCGGGCGGCGGTCTCCTCGGTGATGATCTCGCCAGACTTGACGAAGATCTCGGTTGGGCTGAGCGGATTGTGCACGTCCTCGCTGGAGAAACGGCCGATGATGCGCTCGCGGAGGCCGACGATTTCGTCGTCGCCTTCGAAGATGGCCTTCTTCCAGACGCCGTCGCGGGTGCCGCAGTCGTCCTCGGCAATGATGACGTCCATAGCGACGTCGCAAAGCTTGCGGGTGAGGTAGCCGGCGTCGGCGGTCTTGAGGGCGGTGTCGGCGAGACCCTTGCGGGCGCCGTGGGTCGAGATGAAGTACTCGAGCACCGTCAGGCCCTCGCGGAACGAGGACAGGATCGGGCGCTCAATGATTTCGCCGGACGGCTTGGCCATCAGGCCGCGGGTGCCGCACAGCTGGCGGACCTGCTGCTTGTTACCACGGGCACCGGAATCCATCATGATGTACACCGGGTTCACCTCGTTCTTGCCCTCGTTGTGCTCGAGCTTGGCGAAGACTTCCTTGGCGATTTTGTCCGTGGCGCCGGTCCAGATGTCGACGACCTTGTTGTAGCGCTCGCCGTCGGTGATGATGCCCTTGTTGAACTGGGCCTCGACCTCGGCAATCTTTTTGCGCGAGTCGATGACGATGTCCTTCTTCGAATCGGGGATGATCATGTCATCGATTCCGATCGAGATGCCGGCCTGGAAGGCGGTCTGGAAGCCGAGCTCCTTCAACTTGTCGAGGGTCTCGACGGTGACGTGGTTGCCGGCGATGCGGTAGGTGTTGAGGATCAGGTCGCCCAGCTTGCTCTTCGGAACAGGGACGTTCACGAAGCCGAGGCCGGCGGGCCAGATCTGGTTGAAGATCACGCGGCCGACCGTGGTACGGAGAATCTTCTTCTCCTTGTTACCGAAGATCGTGTCCTTGCCGTAATCAAGATTGGGCACATCGACCCAGTCGTGCACCTTGAGCGCGCCGTCGGCCCGGACATAGAGGACCTCCTGGAGGTCGGCGAGCAGCGGGACGCGCTCGTTCTTCGCGGGTTTCTTGCGCGGCTCGATCGTGAGGTAGTAGGCGCCGAGGACGATGTCCTGCGACGGCGTGAGGATTGGCTTGCCCGAGGACGGCGAGAAGATGTTCGACGTCGCCATCATGAGGAGCTTGCACTCCATGATCGCCTCGAGGGACAGCGGGACGTGGACGGCCATCTGGTCACCGTCGAAGTCGGCGTTGTACGCCGTGCAGACGAGCGGATGAATGCGGATGGCCTCGCCCTCGATGAGCTGGGGCTCGAACGCTTGGATCGAGAGACGGTGGAGGGTCGGCGCGCGGTTGAGCAGCACCGGGTGGCCCTTGGTGACCTCCTCGAGAATGTCCCAGACCTCAGGCGACTTCTTCTCGATCATCTTGCGCGCACCGCGGACGGTGTGCACGAAGCCGAGTTCCTTGAGGCGGCGGATGATGAACGGCTCGAAGAGCACGAGGGCCATCTTCTTTGGCAGACCGCACTGGTGGAGCTTGAGCTCGGGGCCGATGACGATGACGGAGCGGCCGGAGTAATCGACGCGCTTGCCGAGCAAGTTCTGACGGAAGCGGCCCTGCTTGCCCTTGAGCATGTCGGACAGCGACTTCAGCGGACGATTGCCGGCGCCGGTGACCGGACGACCGTGGCGACCGTTGTCGAAGAGGGCGTCAACCGCCTCCTGCAACATGCGCTTTTCGTTATGAATGATGACGTCGGGCGTCTTCAGCTGCATCAGGTTCTTCAACCGGTTGTTCCGGTTGATGACGCGGCGGTAGAGATCGTTGAGATCGGAGGTCGCGAAACGGCCACCCTCGAGCGGAACGAGCGGGCGCAGGTCCGGCGGGATGACGGGCAACACTTCCAGCACCATCCACTCGGGGCGGGACTTGGAATTGATGAAGCCCTGGATGACCTTGAGGCGCTTCGAGAGCTTCTTCTTGATCTGCTTGGACTTCGTCGCACGCATCTGCTCGTGGAGCTCGGATACGGTCGCTTCCATGTCCATCTTCACGAGGCAGTCGCGCACGGCCTCGGCGCCCATCTTGGCGACAAAGGAATCGTCACCGTACTCATCGAGTGCCTGGCGGTACTCGGTGTCGGTGAGGAGCTGCTTGAGCTCGAGCGGGGTCTTGCCCGGGTCGACCACCATGTAGTTCTCGTAGTAGATCACGCGCTCGAGGGAGCGCGCGGTCATGTCGAGCAGAAGACCGAGACGGCTCGGCATGCTCTTGAGGAACCAGATGTGGGAAACCGGCACCGCGAGCTCGATGTGGCCCATGCGCTCGCGACGGACGCGGGCGATGGTGACCTCAACGCCGCAGCGATCGCAGACGACATCCTTGTACTTGATGCGCTTGTACTTTCCGCAGGCGCACTCGTAGTCACGGACCGGACCGAAGATCTTCTGGCAGAAGAGGCCGCCCGGCTCGGGTTTGAAGGTACGGTAGTTGATCGTCTCCGGGTTCTTGACCTCACCGCGGGACCATTTGCGGATGACCTCCGGGGAGGCGACGGTGATGGAAACGCAGTCGAACGGATTCTCCACTTCGCCCATGGCGTGGCGGGCTTCAGAGGAGGCGGCGGTGTCGGAAGGTTGGATGCTCATGTGTGACTTCCTGAATTATTGGCGGACGGCGGATGGTGGCGGTACGGCGGCTCAGGCGCCGAAACCGAGCGCATCGCGCTTGTTGAGCTTGATATCCAATCCGAGGGACTGGATTTCCTTGATGAGAACGTTGAACGACTCCGGGGTGCCGGCGACGAGGGTGTTGTCACCCTTGACCAGCGACTCGTAGATCTTGGTGCGGCCCTGCACGTCGTCGGACTTGACGGTGAGCAGTTCCTGCAGCGTGTGCGCGGCGCCGTAGGCCTCGAGCGCCCAGACTTCCATTTCGCCGAAGCGCTGACCGCCGTACTGGGCCTTGCCGCCCAGCGGCTGCTGGGTGACGAGAGAGTACGGACCAACGGCGCGGGCGTGGATCTTGTGGGACACCAGATGGTTCAGCTTCATCATGTAGATGTAGCCGACGACCACCTCCTGATCGATGCGGTCGCCCGTGCGGCCGTCGAGGAGGGGGCTCTTGCCCGAGGAAGGCAGCTTGGCCTCCTTGAGGTATTCGCGGACTTTCTTTTCAGAAATGCCGTCGAACACCGGGGTGGCGACCTTAAGGCCGAGCTTTTTGCAAGCCCAGCCGAGATGGGTCTCGAGCACCTGGCCCACGTTCATGCGCGAAGGCACGCCGAGGGGGTTGAGGCAGATCTCGACCGGGGTGCCGTCGGGCAGGAAGGGCATGTCCTCTTCCGGCACGATCTTGGCGACGACGCCCTTGTTGCCGTGGCGGCCGGCCATCTTGTCACCGACCTCAAGCTTTTGCTTGGTGGCGATGTAGACCTTGACCTGCTTGATCGCGCCGTCGGCCGAGCCTTCGCCCGTCTCGACACCGCCGACCTTGCGCTCACGGTCCGTCTCGAGCTCGTCGAACTTCGTCTGGTACGAGCCGATGATCTCCATGATCTTGATGCGAACCGGCGACGGATCGATCTGGATGTGCTTGGAGACCGCGGCGAGCTTGCGCAGGAGCGTCTTGGTGATCTTCCGGTTGGCCGGGATGATAATTTCCTTCGACTCGCCGTTGATGACGTCGAGCGGGATCTTCTCACCGAGGAGGATGTTCGAGAGCGCCTCGGTCAAACCCTCGCGGAGTTTGTCCATCTGCGTCTTGTACTCTTCCTGGATCTGCTTGATTTGGCGGCGACGGTCCGACGGGGAGAGCTTCTCCTCCTGGTTGTCGATGCGGGACGAAACCTTGACGTCCATGATGATGCCGGCGGCGCCGGACGGGACAACAAGGGAGGTGTCCTTCACATCGGCGGCCTTCTCGCCGAAGATTGCGCGGAGAAGCTTTTCCTCGGGGGCGAGCTCGGTCTCGGACTTCGGGGTGATCTTGCCGACGAGGATGTCGCCGGGTTTGACCTCCGCACCGATGCGGATGACGCCGTTGTGGTCGAGATTCTTGAGGGCTTCCTCACCGACGTTCGGAATGTCCCGGGTGATTTCTTCCGGCCCGAGCTTGGTGTCACGCGCGGTGACCTCGAATTCCTGGATGTGGATCGAGGTGAAGATGTCCTCACGGAGCACCTTCTCGGAGATCAGGATCGCGTCCTCGAAGTTGTAACCGTTCCACGGCATGAACGCCACGAGCACGTTGCGGCCGAGGGCCATTTCGCCCATGTCGGTCGAGGGACCGTCGGCGATGATCTGGTCGGCCTTGATCTTCTGGCCCTGGTGAACGATCGGCTTCTGATTGAAGCAGGTGCCCGCGTTCGAGCGCATGAACTTGCGCAGCTCGTAGACGAAGACGTGGTTCTTGGGGTCGTGTTTGACGTGCCGGGGCAGCTCGCCGTCCTTGGTGACGACGATGCGCTTGGCGTCGACGGAGGCGACAATGCCGGATTCCTCGGCGACCACGACGATCTTGGAGTCGCGGGCGACGCGCTCCTCGATGCCGGTGCCGACGAAAGGAGCCTCAGCCTGAAGGAGCGGAACGCCCTGGCGCTGCATGTTCGCGCCCATGAGCGCGCGGTTCGCGTCGTCGTGCTCAAGGAACGGGATCATGCCCGCGGCGATCGAGATGACCTGCTTTGGCGAGACGTCCATGTAGTGGACCTCGCTGGCGGGCACCTCGAGGAATTCGCCGTCCTTCCGGACGGTGACCTTGCCGACGAAGTAATTCTTGTCGTCGATCTCGGCATTGGCTTGGGCGATGACCTTAGCCTCTTCCTGGTCGGCGGTGAGATACTCGATCTTGTCCGAGACGCGGCCGTCCTTGACGTGACGGTAGGGCGTCTCGATGAAGCCGAACTCGTTCACGCGGGCGTACGTGGAGAGGGAATTGATCAGGCCGATGTTCGGACCTTCCGGGGTCTCGATGGGGCAGATGCGGCCGTAATGCGACGGATGGACGTCGCGGACCTCGAAGCCAGCGCGCTCGCGGTTGAGACCTCCCGGCCCGAGGGCGGAAAGGCGGCGCTTGTGCGTCACCTCGGCCAGCGGATTGATCTGGTCCATGAACTGCGAGAGCTGGCTGCGCGCGAAGAAGTCGCGGATGACGGTCGTGAGCGCCTTCGGGTTGATCAGCTTCTGCGGCGTGATCGAGTCGACACTCTGGTCGTACATCGTCATGCGCTCGCGCACGAGGCGCTCCGTGCGGGCGAGGCCCACGCGGCACTGGTTGGCGAGGAGCTCACCGACGGTACGGACCCGGCGGCTGCCGAGATGGTCGATGTCGTCCACGACGCCCTCACCCTTCTTCAGGCGGACGAGATACTTGGTGGCGGCGACGATGTCACCGCTCTCGAGGATGCGCTGCTCGAGCTCAACCTTGAGGCCGAGCTTCTGGTTGACCTTGTAGCGGCCCACCCGGCCGAGATCGTAACGCTTCGGGTCGAAGAACAGGCGCTTGAGCAGGGCCTTGGCGTTGGCCGTGGTCGGCGGCTCGCCGGGGCGCAACCGTTTATAGATTTCCTTGAGGGCCTCTTCCTCGTTGCGGGTCGGATCCTTCTTCAGGGCGCGGATGAGGGCGCCTTCGTCAACGGCAGTGTCGATCACGCGGATCGAGGTGATGCCGTGCTTCTCGAACGAGCGAACGATCGCCTTGGTGAGAGGCTCGAACGCGCGGGCGAGAACCACGCCCTTCTGGGCATCAATCGCATCCTCGACCAGCACGAGCGTGGAGACGTTCTCCAGATCGAGCGCCTTGGAGACCTTGAGGTCCTTGATGTCGTAAAAGAGATTCAGCAGGTCGACATCGGAGCTGTAGCCGACCGCGCGGAGGAGGGTCGTGATCAGGAACTTCCGGCGGCGGCGGCGGCGGTCGAGATAAACGTAGAGGAGGTCGTTGTTGTCGAACTGGACCTCGAGCCAGGTGCCGCGATCGGGAATGATGCGGAAGGAGTGGAGCAACTTGCCGTTCGGGTGCGGAGTGACCTCGAACGCAATGCCAGGGGAGCGGTGAAGCTGGGAGACGACGACGCGCTCGGCGCCGTTGATGATGAACGAGCCGCGCTCGGTCACCATCGGGATCTCGGCCATGTAGATCTCCTCATCCTTGATGAAGTCCTCTTCGCGGAGGCGAAGCTTCACGTAAAGCGGAACGGAATAGGTGATGCCCTCGCGGAGGCA
>CAIYFD010000092.1 GCA_903925425.1 uncultured Opitutia bacterium
CTCGTCGCCGGTCACCTCGACAGCTGGGACCTCAGCACCGGCTCGGTGGATAACGCCGCCGGCTGCGCAATTGTCGCCTCCGCCGCGCTCCGGGTCGCCCAGGCCGGCCCGCCGCGCCGGACGATTCGGGTCGTCTGGTTCGGCTCCGAGGAAATCGGCCTGCTCGGCGGCCTAGATTACCTCCGCGTCCACGGCGCGGAGAAACACGCCATGATCGCGGAGAGCGACATGGGCGCCGACCGCGTCTGGCGCTTCGACAGCAAGTCTCCCTCCTCCGCGCAGCCCGCCATCCGCCGCATCGCCGAGGCCCTCGCCCCGCTCGGGATCGAGCCGGGGCCGACCGATGACGCCAGCGGCTCCGACATCGGCCCGCTCTCCGAGCGAGGCGTCTCAACGATCGAGCTTTGCCAGGACGCCACGCGCTACTTCGACCTGCACCACACGGCCGACGACACGCTCGACAAGGTCGACCCCGAGCAACTCCGCCAGAACGTTGCCGCGTGGACTGCCATGCTGGCCCTCGTGGCGAATGCACCGGAGGAACTGGCGATGCCGGCAGCGGCCTCGAGGTAGGGCCCGACGTCTCAGAGTCAGAACCAGGCAACGCTTAACTTTTAACGCTTAACGCCTAATTTAGTCCGATCTGAAACTTAAGCGTTCAGCGTTAAACGTTATGCGTTGCCCGAGGGTCGAACTTCACCGGACCTCCGCCAAACCCGTGAACACCACGTCGTCGCGCCACGTGATGGATCCAAGCGTCGGAAGCGGCGCGATCGGCGTCGCGCCGGTGCGGGCCATCCAACGGCCGGGTTCCAGCGGGGCAACGGAAGCCAGCACCGTGGTCAGATAGGGCGAGCCGCTCGGCCGGACCGGCGGCCACTGCCGCACCACCAGCCGGCGCAAGGTCACCGGCGTGCCCGCGGGCACTTCCGGCGCATACCAAACCCGGCTGCCCACGCGGTTGGCCAGCTCGAGATAGACAAAACCCCGCAGGGTCCCGGGCAGGGTCGACTCGGCGACCATGGCACCACTCGCATCTGGGTGAACTTTCACGCTGCCGGTCGTGGTTACAATCCGTCGCAGATGCTGCGCCGAGCCCCAGTGGTTGCGGAACCAGTCGCCGCCGGCCGCGCCCTCACTCCGCTCGAGCACGGCCTCGCGGCCGGTCGCGTCAAATCCGTCCACCGCGGTATTCACCATCGCCGCGTCGTCGGGAACAGCGAAGCGGCGGCGGCCAAGCAGCGTGGTGCCCGCCATCTGGTCCTGAAACACCACGGCGCGGTTTTCTCCCGGCACCAGCATCACGATCGCCGCGCGGTCGCCGGTGCCGCCAAATCCTTCCCAGATCACGATGCACGCAGCCAGCGCCCCGGAGAAGAGCACGGCGAGCAATGGCGCGGTAAAGAACAGCCGGTGCCGCCGGCCGACCGGCGCAAAGAAGAGCAGGTTGGCCGGACCCGCGAGCAGCGCGAAGCCCGCAAGGATCACGACCGCCCACTTGCCGTCACCGGCGGAATCGGCGGCGTCGATCTCGGACGAGCGCCGCGGCTGGCGCAGGGCCTCGTCGGACGGCAGGGTCAGCGCCGGCTGGTGCAGATGCAGCAGGGGCAGCAGCTCAACGGGCTCGGCCATTTTCACCCACACCGGTTGATCCGGAATGGATTCGTCGATGTCCATCGGAGCCAGATAGTCATCGAGCAGGTACGAGAGCTGGGTGATCATGCCCGCCCCGTAAGGCCGGCGCTCCAGCGGCACCCGCGGCTCGATCAGGGGCAGATCGAAGGGACTGTACACGGCCACCGGCTCGATCATGAGCTGGCCGCCCTGCAGCACCCAGTCGTGCAGCGCGGACTTCCGGGCCGGATCGAGCGCGGCGTACTCGGCGCCCCGAAGAAACACGAGATGGTAGGGAGAGAAGAA
>CAIYFD010000093.1 GCA_903925425.1 uncultured Opitutia bacterium
CCCGTGGATCCATCCCCCGAGCCGAAGCCCCCCACCATGGCCCGCACCTTCTGGCAACGCCGGGTGCGCGATCCGATCGTCAACCAGCTGACCCAGGGGATGACCCCGGAAAAAATAGCCCTCACGCTCTCCGTGGGCAGCGCCCTCGCGCTTTTTCCCATCCTCGGAACCACGACCGTGCTGTGTCTCGTGGTCGGCCTCGTCCTGCGGCTCAACCAGCCAATCATCCAGGTCGTCAACTACCTCTGCACCCCGATCCACATTCCGCTGATCTTCGTCTTTTTCCGGCTGGGCGAGAGCCTCTTTGACGACCCCCACGTCAAGTTCAGCAAGACGTACCTCCGCGAGATGTTCGACCTATTCTCGGATGACCGGAATCTGTTCTTTACCCGCTTCGGCGGAACCGTGCTGCATGGTGTCGTGGCGTGGGCCATGCTCGCCCCGGCGTGGATGCTCGCCGTCTACTTCATCTCCCGGCCGGTGCTGCGGGGAATCGTGCGGGTGAAGGCCGAGAATTCAGCCAAGGACATTGCGGGGAAGCCGCCCGAGCATCCGGTGCCATGATGCCGGCGCTGCTACTGGCCCTGTCCGCCCTCGCGGGACTCGCGGTCATTTTCGGGCTCCTTTACGTTCTCGCCCGCCGGATCGACAACTACGGCATCGTCGACATCGCGTGGTCGTACGCTTTCGGCGTCATCGCCGCCTTCTACGCATTGGTCGGTCCCGGCTGGCCCGCGCGCCGCGCGCTGATCGCCGCCCTTACGCTGGTCTGGAGCCTGCGGCTCGGCACACACCTCCATGTGCGGGTGATGGGCCACCATCCCGTGGAGGACGGCCGCTACCGCCAGCTGCGGAAGGACTGGGCCGTCGGATTCGCCCGGCGGATGTTCGGGTTCTTCCAGATGCAGGCTGTCTCCGTCGTGCTGCTCGGGCTCGCGCCGCTGCTCGCCGCCCTGAATCCCGCGCCGGTGTTTCATCCGCTCGAACTGGCCGCGGCCGCGCTCTGGCTCGTGGCCGTGCTCGGCGAGGGCATCGCAGATTACCAGCTGGCCGCCTTCAAGCGCGACCCGGCCCAGCGCGCGGGCGTGTGCGCCGCCGGCCTCTGGCGCTACAGCCGGCACCCGAACTATTTCTTCGAATGGCTTATCTGGGTCTCGTTCGCGCTCTTTGCCCTGGGTTCGCCCCACGGCTGGCCCGCCCTCATTGGCCCAGCCGGGATTCTTTATCTCCTCCTGCGCGTCACGGGAATTCCCCTGACCGAGGAGCAAAGCCTGCGCAGCCGCGGCGACGCTTACCGGCACTACCAGCAGACCACGAGTGCGTTTGTCCCGTGGTTCCCGCGCAAACCACAGCCCTGAAGCAGAAACCGATCCGATGTTGGCCACAGAAACACAGCGTCACGGAGCCCGCGCCTCGTTGCGGGATTGGGGATCGCAAACCAAATGTCCTCGCTCGGTGTCTCTGTGCCTCCGTGGCAAAAACCCGCTCCACCCATGATCGACGCCCTCCTCGAGAAAAACCTCCTCCCCGACCCGCTCATCCGCGTAGGCATCCGCCGCCTGCTCGCGCAGCGCCTCCGCGAGGAATCCGCCCGCTACGACGTCGCAGCCTACGTCGCCGACCTGAAAACCCGGCCGGTCGCGGAGGACACCCGCGCCGCGAACGAGCAGCACTACGAGGTGCCGACCGCCTTCTACCAACGTTGCCTCGGCCGGCGCCTCAAGTACTCCGGCTGTTTCTATGCGACGGGCCGTGAAACCCTCGATGAGGCCGAGGAGGCCATGCTCAATCTCTACGTGGAGCGCGGCCGCTTCGTCGACGGCCAGGATGTGCTCGAGCTCGGTTGCGGCTGGGGTTCCCTTTCGCTTTTTCTCGCCGAGCGTTTCCCGACGTCGCGCATCACCGGCGTCTCAAACTCGCGCACGCAAAAGGAATTCATCGACGCCGAGGCGGCGCGCCGCGGACTGCGCAACCTGCGCATCATCACGGCCGACATGAACGTGTTCGCCACGGAGTCCGCCGCCTATGATCGCGTCGTCTCGATCGAGATGTTCGAGCACATGAAGAATTACCAAGTCCTGTTCTCGCGCATCGCCGGCTGGCTGCGCCCGGGCGGGCTGATGTTCGTGCACATCTTCACGCATCACCGCCTTTCCTACCATTTCGTGGCCCGCGACGCGTCGGATTGGATGAGCCGTTATTTTTTCACCGGCGGCCAGATCCCAGCCCACGACCTCTTGTCTCATTTTCAGGACGACCTGAAATTGGAATCCGACTGGCGGGTGAATGGCACCCACTACCAGCGCACGGCGGAGCATTGGCTGCAGAACATGGACCGGCACAAGGCGGAGATCATGCCGCTCTTCGCCGCCACCTACGGCGCCGACCAGGCGCGCAAATGGTGGGTCTACTGGCGGGTGTTCTACATGAGCTGCGCCGAACTCTGGGGCTACCGCGGCGGCGAGGAATGGCTTGTGAGCCACTATCTGTTCCGCAAGCCGTAGGGCCTCCGAGCCGTTGTTAACCGCGGTTTGCACGGATAAAGCCGGATGAGGATTCCGACTCTCTAAACCTCCGATCCTCCGGTCTCACCTGAAATGAACGCCAGCACCACGAGGCACGCCAGTGCCTTTCTCGCGGTCATTTTGGCTGTTGTTGGACACGCGGCCGTTCCAGTCACCGACGATCCGCTCGTACGCGATGCCCTGGCCGCCGAAGCCCGGCTCGACACCCCCCGGGCCTTGGAGCTTTTCCAAGCGGCCTCCCGGGAGCATTCGGACAACGCCTTTCTGGAGCAGAAACTTGCCCGCCAGTACTCGGACGCCGAATTCGATGCCACCACGACTGCCGAGAAGCTTCGCTTCGCGCGACTCGCCCTCCAGCACTCCCGGCGCGCGGTGGAGCTCGAGCCGAACAACGCCGTCAACGTCCTTTCGGTCGCAATCAGTTACGGGAAGATCGGGATACTTTCCGACGTCAGAACCAAGATCGCCTACTCCCGCCTCGTGCGGGAAGGCGCCGAGCGCGCCCTCGCAATCGATCCCAACTACGCGTGGGCGCACGACGTCCTCGGCCGCTGGCACTACGAGGTGGCCTCGCTCGGCTTTGCCACCCAGTGGATCGTGAAGCTGGTCTACGGCGGCCTGCCCGCGGCTTCCTACGAGGATGCGATCTCCCATCTGCAGCGCGCCGTGGCACTCGCGCCCAGGACGGTGGTGCACCCGATCGAACTCGGCTTCACCCTCCTCGCCACCGGCCGTGAAGCCGAGGCCCGGGCTGCATTCGAGCGCGGTCTGGTCCTGCCCTCTAAGGAAAAGCACGACGAGGCGGACAAAGCCCGCGCCCGCGAGGCTCTGGCCAAACTCAAGCGGGCCTCGAAGTGACCGACGTCCCTCCAGGCAATCCGTGGTTAAATCGGATCGGCCGCACGATTGGGTGAAAGATCGGGGTCGGTTTCTGCGTTATAGAAGGCATCGGACAATTCCTGCCGTTTTCCGGGAAACACCTGCCGCAACCTCGGGATTAGGCTCGCCGGAGTCCGTCACCCCAACTCACTTCCCCGCCGTGCCTGACCTGCTGCTCACCCTCAAGACCACCTTTGGTTACGACAGCTTTCGTCCGCTCCAGCGGGAAATCATCGAAACCTCGCTGGCGGGTCGCGACGTCTTCGCCCTGCTGCCGACCGGCGGGGGCAAGTCGCTGTGCTTCCAGCTGCCGGCATTGATCCGACCCGGGCTGACCGTGGTCGTTTCGCCGCTTATCGCCCTGATGAAGGATCAGGTGGACCAGATGCAGGCCGCGGGCGTGGCGGCGATTTTCCTCAACTCCTCGCTCACTGCGGCCGCCGCACGTTCACGGCTGGCCGGATTGCACCGCGGCGAGTGGCGTCTGCTCTATGTCTCGCCGGAACGGCTGATGCTCGA
>CAIYFD010000094.1 GCA_903925425.1 uncultured Opitutia bacterium
ATGAGGGCGGATTCGGGGCCGAGGAACTGGGCTTCGCGGTGGAGTTGGTAACTGCCATCCTTCTCGCGCAGGATGACGTCGAAAGTGAAGGTGCCGTGGTACTCGTGGTTCCGCTGCACAAGAATGAGAGGACGGACTTCCTCGGCGAGTGCCGCCACGGTGATGGGCCCCTCGAAGCCGGTCCGGGAAACTCCTTCAGGGAGATCGCCCAGACTGACGGTGAACGTCGCCGGCGCGGAATGTTTGTTCACGATGCGGATGAGGAACTGGTTCCGCACGGTCCCGTTGTCGCTGATATAGGGCGCGCCGGGAATGCGGGTGACGCCGAGGTTGGCGGGGTGGAACGTGGTCAGGGCCCACGTGGCGACGGAGATGCCGGCGACGAGCAGCAGCCCGTAGAGCCCGATGCGGGGCCGGAGCCAGCGGGTCCTGCCGCCGTTGAATCCGATCTGAGAGTCGTAGCGGATCAGGCCGCGCGGCTTGTGGACGCGGTCCATCACCTCGTCGCAGGCGTCGATGCAGGCGGTGCAGCCGACGCACTCCATCTGCAGCCCTTGGCGGATGTCGATGCCGGTGGGGCAGACGTGCACGCAGCGACCGCAATCCACACAGTCGCCAGTGGGGCTGGCCGTCGCTGCCGTCCGCCCCTCGTCGTCTGTCCTCGGGAGCGAGCCGCGCCGCGGTTCGCCGCGGGTGGCATCGTAGCCGACGACGAGGGAGTTGTCGTCGACCAGCGCGGACTGGATGCGGCCGTAGGGGCAGATGACGATGCAGAGCTGCTCGCGGAACCAGGCGAAGTTGAAGTAGAGGATGCCGGTCGAGACCCCCATGAAGGCAAACGCGCTCCAGTGCTCGGCCGGGTCATGCCGCATCATGCTCCAGACCGCCGGGAGCGAAACGAAGTACGACAGGAAGAGGTGCATGATCAGGGCGGAGACCACGAGGTAGGCGGCATGCTTGACGACGCGCCGCGCGAGCTTTCCGGCGGAGAGCTGAGCCTCGGCCAGCCGGCGGCGGGCGATGGCGTCACCCTCGATCCAGCGCTCGATGCGGCGATAAACGTGATCGAGGAACACCGTGTGCGGGCAGTACCAGCCGCACCAGACGCGGCCGAGCAGGGCGGTGACGAAGAACAGGGAAAAGCCCAGGCCGGTGATGACGAAGAACAGGAGCCACATGTCCTGCGCGGCGAGCGTGATCCCGAACAGGTGGAAATGGCGCTCGGCCACATCGAGGAAGACGGCCGGATAGCCGTTCACCGGGATCCAGGGCAGCGCGAGGTAGAACGCGATCAGCGCAAACGCGAACCACTGCCGGGCTGTCGCAAACCGGCCGCGCACATCGGCGGGGTACAGGTAGGGCCGCGAGCCGTCAGCCTGGATCGTGGTGACGCTATTCCGGGTCGGGTGGAGGGGGGCGCTCATGAATGGATTCTCGTCTAGGACCGAGGCGACCGAGGGGTCGGATCGGACGGATCCATGCCAATTGGAAAGAGGGAGATCGTCGGATCAGGGGGCGGGCGGGGTGGCCGGAGCGGCGGGCACGATTTCGATCGGCTCGCCCTCCTGGTGGAAGCTGAGGATGTATGCGACGGCCTCGGAGATGCGTTTTTGGCCGAGCACGGGTCCCCAGGTCGGCATGCCCTTCACGAGCACACCTTTGGTGATGAGGTCATAGATCTCGGACGGTTTGCCGCCATGGATCCACGTGGTGTCGACGAGATTCGGGCCGATTGCGGTGATGGCCTCGTCCTTGCCCTTCAGGCTGGCGAGGTGGCAGACGACGCAGTTGGTGGCGACAACGGCCTTGCCCGCCTCGACGAAGGTCGGGTTGCGGGACATTTTCCAGAGACTGGCGTCGTCGGTCGCGGGCGAAGCGGCCAGCTTCACCGCCTCGATGGCCGCCATCTGCTGCTCGACGCGCTGGGGCCCGTCGGGCCCGGCGTGGAACCATTGGTAGTACGACCAGTAGCACGTCCAGAAGACGATGGTGATGTAAAGTGTGAAGAGCCACCAGTTCGGCAGGCGCTTGTCGTACTCCTGAATACCATCGAACGAATGGGGGCGGATCGGATCCTCGTCTTCGGGTGGGCGGGTCATGGGCGGAATTCGCGGTTGGGCGATCGGAGATGGGTGAGGAACGGCTCGGAGAACCCTCAACGTTTAACGATTAACGCTTGAGGATTAAGTCGGCGGTTAGGGTGGTGTGACTGTTAAGCGTTAAAAGTCGGGCGTTCGGTTTCGGTTGCTGAAGCGGCCGGGGTCTCGGTGTCGAACGGCAGGTTTTCAAACTTCTCCGTCTGGGCGCGGTTCATGCGGACGGCGCGCCAGGTGATGGAGACGAAGATGGACGCGGCGGTGATGAACGCCGCCAGGGTGAACAGGGCGGCGGAGTCCTCGAGGATCAGGCGTTGGAACATGCTTTTTAGGGGGAGGGGAGTTGGGGGCGGGTCGGATTGTGGATCTTCTCGGCCGCCGTCACTTGGCACTCGTCACCACGGCCGTAGCCTCGACCTTCTCAAACTTGCCGAGTTTTTGGAGATAAGAGATCACCGCGATGATCTCGCGGTCGGGCGCGACGGTGACGCCGTCCTTCTTCAGGCTGTCGGCGATGCCCTTGGCTTGGGTCTGAACGCGCTCGGTGATCTGCTCGGGCGTCCAGTTCGGGTAGGGCACGCCGAGCATGCGCTGCACCGAGATCTTCGAAGGCATGGAACTCAGATCGAGCGGGTCGGCGAGGAGCCATGGGTAGTTCGGCATGTTGGAGCCGACCGAGATGGAGCGGGGATTCTCCATGTGGCGGTAGTGCCAGACGTCGGGATATTTGCCGCCGACGCGGGCGAGGTCCGGGCCGGTGCGCTTCGAACCCCACTGAAAGGGATGGTCGTAGATGGACTCGCCGAGGCGCGAGTAGTCGCCGTAGCGCAGCACGTCGGGGACGAGGGTGCGGATCATCTGCGAGTGGCAGTTGTAGCAGCCCTCGCGGACGTAGATGTCGCGGCCGGCGAGCTCAAGGGGCGTGTAGGGGATCTCACGGCGGTCCTCGACGCTGGCGGCCTGGTTCGCGATGACGGTGGGGATGATCTGGATGAGTCCGCCGGCGGCCACGGCGATGAACGTGAGAATGGAGAAGGGCAGGCAGGTGACGAGCAGGCGGTCGTACCAGTCGGCCCAGGCGTGGCCCCGGGAACCAAAGTGGGTGAAGGCCAGCACGCCCGTGGTGATCAGGCCGACCAGGCCGCCGATGCTGACGAGGGAGGCGCCGAACATCCACGCGCAGGCGAAGGCCACCCCAAAGACCGAGAAGAACACGGGGGGATTAAAAAAGGCGCCGACGAGGGAGAGCGGCTTGGTGGCGGGGACCGGCTCTTCATGCACCTCGATCGAGCCGTTCACCGCTTGGGCGCCGGACAGGGTCCGGATGACATTGTAGATGAGCATGAACCAACCAACGAGGAAGAGGCCGCCGCCGATCACGCGCATGAGCATCATGGGCCGGATCGTGTTGAGCGTATCGAGGAAGTTGGGGTAGGCGAGGACGGTGCCGTTGTCGGTCGTGGCACTGAGCATCACGCCCTGGGTGATGCCACTGGTCCACATGGCGGCCACGTAGAGCAGGATGCCGACGGTGCCGGTCCAGAAGTGGAGGTTGGCCAGACTGACGGAGTGGAGCGGCTTGTTCCAGAGGCGCGGCAGCATCCAGTAGATCATGCCGGCGGCCATGAAGCCGTTCCAGCCGAGGGCGCCGGCGTGGACGTGGCCGATGATCCAGTCGGTGTAATGGCCGAGGGCGTTGACGGACTTGATGGAGAGGAGCGGCCCCTCGAAGGTGGCCATGCCGTAGAAGGTCACGGCGGCGGCAAAGAACTTGAGGACGGGGTCGGTGCGGAGCTTGTGCCACGCGCCGCGGAGCGTGAGGAGGCCGTTGAGCATGCCGCCCCACGACGGGGCCCAGAGCATGAGCGAGAAGGTCATGCCGAGGGACTGCAGCCAGCCGGGCAGGGCGGTATTGAGCAGGTGGTGCGGGCCGGCCCAGATGTAGACGAAGACCAGCGACCAGAAGTGCACCACCGAGAGCCGGTAGGAGTAGACCGGGCGTTCCGCCGCTTTCGGCAGGAAGTAGTACATGATGCCGAGGATTGGCGTGGTGAGGAAGAAGGCCACGGCGTTGTGCCCGTACCACCATTGGACCAACGCGTCCTGCACGCCGGCGAAGACCGGGTAGCTGTGGAGCCAGCCGGTCGGGATCGAGAGGTGATTGACGATGTAGAGCATCGCCACCGTGAGGATGGTCGCGATGTAGAACCAGATCGCGACGTAGAGGCTGGGCTCGCGGCGGCGCGCGAGGGTCCAGAAAAAGTTCACCGCGAAGGTCACCCAGATCAGGGCGACGGCGATGTTGATCGGCCAAATGAGTTCGGCGTACTCCTTGCCGCGTGAAAAGCCGAGGGGGAGCGTGATCGCGGCGGCGACGATGATCGCCTGCCAGCCCCAGAAGTGCAGCCACGAGAGGAAATTGCTCGCGAGGCGGGCCTTCACCAGGCGCTGCGTCGAGTAGTAGACGCCGGCGAACATCATGTTGCCCACGAACGCGAAGATCACCGCGTTGGTGTGCAGGGGGCGCAGCCGGCCGAAGGTCAGCCACGGCAGGTTGAAATTGAGGCGCCAGTAGTTGAGCTGTGAGGCAATGAGGACGCCGACGAGCATGCCCACCGCCGCCCAGATGACGGACGCGAGCATGAAGTAACGGACAACCTGGTCGTTGAACTCGATGGTGACTTTACGATCGCGCATGGGAAAACGGTGGGGTGGACGGGGCGAAGGTTGCAGGGACGAAGAATGTCAGGACGCGCGTCAGACGCTGCGCTTCAGGCATCCGGGGCACGGCGGCCGGCTGCCGTCGTGGCAACCGCAGCCATCAGGGTCATCGTGATCGTGATGGTGGTCGGCGCGGGCCGAGATGCCCCCGGGCATCCGACGGATCTCCTCCGCCAGCGGCAGGAGCGAGTCGTGCTCGGCGCTGCCGACGCGGTGCTCGGAATTTTCCAGCAGGAAAAAAAGAATGAAGGTGAAGACGAGGCAGAGGCTGATCGTGAGGGTGAGCGGGACGATGTTCATCAGGGATTCCTCAAGGGCGGGTTGCCGGGTTTGAAGGGCGGGCTGGAATGGCGAAAATCGAGGTGGGCGCTCGCGGCGACCGGACCGGCCGGAGGGAAGGGGGCCGTGGAGTGCGGAACGGGAAAATGAATGGCTGGGACCTGCACCGTGGCGGGCCGCGCCGCGCCGCGAGCGGGGGAGCCGCTGCGCTCCTGCACCGAGTGCGTTCCCGGCGGTGCGCCGGAATCCAGCGCCGTGCGGTGACGGAGGAGTTCCCTCGCCTCGAGCCAGTTGTCCAAGTCATTCCCGTCCGGGCAGCCCTTCTCCTGCCAGAGGTAATAGGCCGCCTTCTGGATCTCAGTCTCCGTCGGCTCGGGCTGGCCCCCGCTGGGACGGGTGGGCTTGGTTTGATTCAACTTCATGGCCTCAGACTAATCTCACCGGGGTTTTTCGGCTCCGCGCGAGTTGGCTGGTCATGTGCATATCTTGCTCAGGGCCGCGGGGGCGGGTGGCTGGCACGACGATCACCGGGCACTTGGCCTTCGCCAGGACGCGGTGCGCCGTGCTGCCGACGAGGAGGTCGAAAATTGCGTTATGTCCGTGCGAACCGAGGGCAATCCAGTCGGCCTGGCGCGCGCCGGCCTCGTCGAGGATGGCGGCGGCGGCGGGCCCGCGCACGCAGACGGTTTCGATGGGCACCGAGGCGGCTTGAAAGCTTTTTTTCCGCCGCGCGAGCTCCCGGCGCGCCGCCTGTTCCGCGGCCGCGGCCAAGGGCACGAGGTACTCGCTCATCAGGCCCGAGGCATCGGGCATAACTGTGGGGGTGGCCACGGCATGGAGCAGGACGACGCGGGCGCGCAGGGAGCGGGCGAGGCCGATGACGGTGGAGCAGATCGGGGCGGACACGGGAGAAAAGTCGATCGCGGCGAGAATGGTTTTCATGCGGCCATGATAGCGCGGGCGGGGAACGTTTCTCCGCAGGCCTTGGCGAATGAACCGCGATTCTTGACCAAGATCCGCACAGGGTTCGGCAAGTGGCGCGGAGAGGGATGGGCCCGCTTCGGCTAACGTGCCGGCGTGGAAAAGGAACTTCTGCGCCTGTTACAGGCGCGCCGGACGGAAATCCGGGCGCGCTGGAACGAGTTGCTGCACACCGAGGCGGCCAGCTCGCCCTTGGCGCATCCCGACACGCTGGTGCATCTGATCGACTGGAGCCTGGCGGAAATCCTGGACGCGGTGGAAGGGCCGGCGAGTCGCCGCCAGTCCGCCGCGCGATCCTTCGAGGCGGTCCGCGCCCTTTGTTCCTGTGGCCGCAATCCGTTGCTGGCGATGTTCCAAGCCGGCGAGCAGGCCGTGACCGAGGGCCTGGTCCTCTGTCAGGTGGCGAGCCCGGTCGCTTCGCCGGGGGACAGGACCCAGGCGCTGGAGGACGTCCAGGCCGCGGTCCGCACCGTAGCCGCGAGGGAAGTGGAGTCGTTTTGCTCCGTCTGCCAGTACCGCAACACGGCGGTGAACGGCGGCTGCGGCGCGCTCACGGCACTCACGGCCACGGCAATGTAGCGGGAACTCAGGCCGCGCTGACCCGGCCGTGCAGCCGCTCGCGATAGGCGGTCGGCGATTCGCCCGCGATGCGGCGGAAGACGCGGTTGAATTGGGAGAGTGACTGAAACCCGGCCTCGTAGGCCGCCTCACTGACCCGCTTGTTGGGATTGAGGAGCAGATTGCGCACCTTCTCCACGCGGACGCGGGCGAGGTATTCCGTGAAGGTCAGACCGGTCGCCTTTTTGAAGCTCTTGCAGAAGTAAAAGGCGCTCATGTTGACCGACTTTGCCACCAAGGTGAGGTTCAGTTCCGACGTGTGGTTTTCCGCGATGTAAACCCGGGCGCGGGCCATCGCGGGTGGCTCGGCATTCTTTTCCTGCACGATGAGTTGCTTGCTCAGCTCGGACAAATGCTGCGCGAAGATCGCGAGCAGCCGGACGACTGAGTCGTACTGTTTGCGCGGGATGACCCGGGTCTGGAAATAAGCCTCCTGCAGCGCCTTCAGGTCGACCTCGGTGCCCCACTTGAGCAGGTCGCGGGTGAGTTTGGAAAACTCATTCTTGCTCGGCTGATGCAGCAGGATTTGGCCGGTCTGGAGAAAGGCCACCAAGTCTTCCCCGACCCGCACGGGCACGGCGGAATCGCAGAGGCCGGCGAAACACTTCAGGGTCTTGGGCTCGAGCTTGGCCTGGTCCTCGACCTTGCGCTGCAGCTCAAGGCAGGCGGAGCACGATTTGTTGCTCGTGGCCATCAGGGCGCAGAAGGGATTTTCCTTCGGGTCGTGATGGTGCGGCAGATCGAACGTCTCGATCGCACGCAGGGCGATGGGCAGGCCGGTGGTGTCGCGGAACGCCTTCTCGTAGTCCTGGAAGATCCGGGTCCCCTTCAGCTCCGCCACCAAGGCCCGGCTGCGTTGGGCTGCGTTCGCGCTGGATGGCATGGGAGCAAAACTACCCTGCGCGCGGGGTGAAGCAATGAGCTTTTCCGAACGTCCGCGAACAGTAGGGCCGGTCCTTGGCGCTGTAAGGATCTTTGCCGCGGTGATGAGCCGCGCTTCAGCCCATGACCAGTCCGTCGTTCTTGACCGAGAATTTGACCTCCTGGCCTTCGGCGACCTGCCCGGAGATCAGGGCGCGGGCGAGTTTGGTCTCGATCTGGCGCTGCAGGAAGCGCTTCAACGGACGGGCGCCGAACACGGGGTCGTAGCCCTTCTCGGCGGCCCATTCCTTGGCTTTTTTGTCGAGGGCCACGGTAATCCGGCGGTCGGCCAGCCGCTGGTTCAGGTCCGCCAGCAGCAGGTCCACGATGGTCGTGATTTCCTCCAGCGTGAGCGGCTTGAACAGGATGGTCTCGTCGATGCGGTTGAGGAACTCCGGGCGGAAGGCCCGGCGCAGTTCGGTCATGACGCTCTCGCGCACGCTCTCGGGGATGGTGTCGCCGGTGACGCCCTCGAGGAGATGGCGCGAGCCGAGGTTGGAGGTCAGGATGATGATGGTGTTCTTGAAATCGATCGTGCGGCCCTGGGAATCGGTGATCCGGCCGTCGTCGAGGACCTGCAGGAGGACGTTGAAGACGTCGGGATGGGCCTTCTCGACCTCGTCGAAGAGCACGACGGCGTAGGGCTTGCGCCGCACCGCCTCGGTCAGCTGGCCGCCCTCGTCGTACCCGACGTAGCCCGGGGGCGCCCCGATCAGCCGCGCCACGCTGTGCTTCTCCATGTACTCCGACATGTCGATGCGGATCATCGCGCCCTCCGTGTCGAAGAGGGTGGTGGCGAGCGCCTTCGCGAGCTCCGTCTTGCCCACGCCGGTTGGGCCGAGGAACAGGAAGCTGCCCACCGGGCGCCGCGGGTCCTTGATGCCGCTGCGCGCCCGCAAAATGGCCTCGGTCACGAGGGTGACGGCTTCGTCCTGGCCGATGACGCGCTCGTGGAGCACGGACTCGAGACGCAGTAACTTGTCCTTTTCGCCCTCGACGAGGCGGGTGACGGGCACGCCGCTCCACTTCGAGACCACCTCGGCGATCTCCTCCTCGGAGACCTCCTCCTTGAACAGGGTGGTCTGGGCGCGGCCCTTCTTCTCGAGCCTCTTCAGCTCCTCCTCCCTCTGCGGGATCTTCCCGTGGCGCAGCTCGGCGACCTTGTTCAGGTCGTAGGCGCGCTCGGCCTTTTCCATCTCGAGGCGCAAAGCCTCGATCTCCTCGCGCAGCTTGCGGGTCTTCTGGACCGCGGTCTTTTCCTTCTCCCAGTGGAGCTTGATGCCTTGGGCCTTCTCCCGGGCCTCGGCGAGTTCGGCCCGCAGGACCTCGAGGCGGCGTTTGCTCGCGTCGTCCTTCTCCTTGGCCAGCGCGGTTTCCTCGATCTCGAGGCGGAGCACCTTGCGCGTGAGCTCGTCGAGCTCCTGCGGCATGGAGTCCATCTCGGTGCGGATCATCGCGCAGGCCTCGTCCATCAGGTCGATGGCCTTGTCCGGCAGAAAGCGGTCGGTGATGTAGCGGTTCGAGAGCGTGACGGCCGCGACGAGCGCGTTGTCCTGGATGCGCACGCCGTGGTGGAGCTCGAAACGCTCTTTGATGCCGCGGAGAATGGAGAGCGCGTCCTCGACGCTGGGCTGGTCGACCATCACGGGCTGGAAGCGGCGCTCAAGCGCGGCGTCCTTCTCGATATGCAGCCGGTACTCGTCGAGGGTGGTGGCGCCGATGCAGTGGAGCTCGCCACGGGCCAGCATGGGCTTGAGCAGGTTGCCGGCGTCCATCGCGCCCTCGGTCTTGCCGGCGCCGACGATGGTGTGGAGCTCGTCGATGAAGAGGATGATGCGGCCGTCGCTCTGCTTGATTTCGGCGAGCACGGCCTTGAGACGCTCCTCGAACTCGCCGCGGTACTTGGCGCCGGCGACGAGGGCGCCCATGTCGAGGGAGAAGATCGTCTTGTCCTTGAGCCCCTCGGGCACGTCGCCGCGCAGGATGCGCTGGGCGAGGCCCTCGACGATCGCGGTCTTGCCGACGCCGGGCTCGCCGATGAGGACGGGATTGTTCTTCGTCTTGCGCGAAAGGATCCGGATTGTGCGGCGGATCTCCTCGTCGCGGCCGATGACGGGGTCCATCTTTCCCTTGCGGGCTTGGGCAACGAGGTCGGTGCCGTACTTCTCGAGCGCGGCGTACGTCGTCTCGGGATTGTCGGTCGTGACCCGTTGCGCGCCGCGGACCTCCTTGAGGACCTTGAGCACCTTGGCGCGGTCGAGGCCGAAGCTCGTGCACAGTTTTTTGAGCGCGTCCGGTTTCCCCACCTCGATCAGCCCGAGCAGGAGGTGCTCCACGGAGACAAAGTCGTCCTTCAGGCTCTTCGCCTCGTCCTCCGCCTTGGTTAGGACCTCGTTGACGGCCTGGGTCACGTAGACCTTGGAGGTGTCGACGCTGCCGCTCACCTTGGGCAGGCGATCCAGCTCGCGACCCACGGCGAGATCCACCGCCCCCGGGCCGATGCCGAGTTTTTCGAGCAGACCGGGCACGACGCCGTTCTCCTGCGCGAGCAGCGCGGAAAACAGGTGCCACGTGTCGACCTCGTGGTGCTGGGCGCGGCGGGCGAGGGCCTGGGCGTCGGTGACGGCCTGCCGCGACATGACGGTGAGTTTGTTCAGATCCATGGTTTTATCCTTTGCAGATGCCGGGCCACTTCGGGCGGCGGGCGTTCCCTCGAAGGAGCCGAGGCACACCGGGACAGGATGGGCCACGCTTCACGGGAAACGGGACACGGCGGGTCAGATTGCCCCCCGTGCATCCGAACCAGTGGGCGCAGGGCATGGCTCAGTGGTGCCAGCTCTGGAGGGTGCGGACGTAGTTTGCGCGCTCCAGCGCCGCCGGGTTTTTGCAGTGGCTCAGGTCCAAGGAGCCGCGAAAATCGTCGAGCCGCTGGTGGCCGTGCTCGCGCATCCACGACTGGATTCCGCGGAGCAGGAGGGAAATGACATGCGGTCCGTGCTTGAGGACAACCGAAACGATTTCCACGGCGTCCGCCCCGGCCAGCAGGGCCTTCACCGCATCCCCGGCGGTGTGGATGCCGCCGGTCGCGCCCAGCGAGCCCCGGAGCTGAGGGGAGAGGATCGCCAGCCAGCGCAGGCGCAGCAGGAGCTCGCCCGGGTCCGAGAGGCGCAGGTGGGGCCGCACGGTGACATCATCCGGATCGATGTCCGGCTGGAAGAACCGGTTGAAGATCACCAGCCCGGCGGATCCCTCGAGCTCCAGCGCGGTGGCCAACTGCGCCATGGCCGTGTGGAACGGTGACACCTTGACGGAGACGGGGATGCCGACGGACTTGGTGAGATCACCGACCGTGCGGAGCATGTCGATTTCCACCGCGTCGGAGCCGACGGTGGGATCGGTCACGATCTGGTAGAAATTCAGCTCGATGGCATTGGCCCCGGCGTCCTCCAGCTGGCGGCCGAAGGAGATCCAGTTTCCCGGATGGTGCCCGTTGAGTGACGCGATGATGGGAATGGCGAGCTGCTCGCGCAGCCGGTCCAGCTGGCGGAGGTATTCCTCGGGCGAGAAGGGGTATCCCACCGCCCCCTCGGGTTCCTCGGGATCGGCCGCCGGGTTGGGCGCGGCGTCGAACTGCTCCTCAAACAACGACCGCATGACGACGGCGGCCGCGCCCGCGTCCTGCAGGCGCAGGGTGGTATTGAGATCATCGCACAGGGGGCTTGCCCCGATGATGAGGGGATTCCTCAGCTTGAGCCCCAGATATTCGGTGGTGAGATCCATGGGCGGGAGACGGACGTGGCGGGAGTCAGATCGCCTGAGCGTGGCGTTGCGCCGCCGGGCGGTAGTAGGCGTCGAAACGCATGGCGACCACCCGCAGGAGCGGGGAGCCAACGGCCGTGACCTCGAAGCCGCCGGCGGTCCGGCGGACGATGCCGTCGGCCTCCAAGTCGGAGAGACTGGCGAGTTCGGGGGCGTACGTCGCCGCGAAGTCGACGCCGATCTCGCGGCTGAGGCTGGCGTAGTCCAAGCGCCGGTCGCACATGATGCGCATCACGATGGTGCGGCGCCGCACATCTTCCGGATTCAAACGCAGGCCCCGGTCGTAGGGCAGCTGCCCGGCATCGACCGCGGCCCGCCAGGCAGGCAGCGTGCGGTGATTCTGCCGGTAGGTATCGGGGGTCGAGGAAATCGCGGAGAGCCCGAAGCCGTAGAGCGAGGCCCCGGCGTGGGTGCTGTACCCTTGGAAGTTCCGGTGCAGGGCGCCGGCGGCCTGGGCTTGGGCGAGGGCGTCATCCGGGCGGGCAAAGTGATCGAGCCCGATGTCGACGTAGCCCGCCGCGGTGAGTTTCGCGTGCGCGATTGCGTACATGGAGAGCTTCTCCTCCGGCCGGGGGAGCCCCTGGTCCTCAAGGATCTTCTGGGCGGGCTTGAGCCAGGGCACATGGGCGTAGCTGAAGACGGAGAGTCGGTCCGGCTGGAGTCCGAGGACGTCCTCCACCGTGCGGCCGAAGGACTCCGTATTCTGGAGCGGCAGGCCCTGGATCAGGTCGACGTTGATCGAGCCGAAACCAAACTCGCGCAGCCACTGGAAGGCCTGGCGGTTGAGCGCGTGCGGCTGATAGCGGTGGATGGCCAGCTGGACGCGAGGGTCGGTGTCCTGGACGCCGAGGGAGGCACGGTTGGCCCCGATTTCGGCGAGGGCGGCGACATGCTCGCGGGTTAGGCGGCGCGGATCGATCTCGACGCTGAACTCGGCACCGGGAGCGATGTCGAAGTTCGCGTGGATCAGGGCGCCGAGACGGCGGAGGTCGTCCGGCGGAAAAAACGTGGGCGTGCCGCCGCCGAGGTGCACCTGGTTGACCTTGCGGTGCCGGTCGAGGCGCGGGGCGATCAGCGCGACCTCCTTGGCGAGGCCCTCGATATAATCGCCCGCGGCCGCGTGGTTGAGGGTGATGACGGTCGTGCAACCGCAGAACCAGCACCGGGTCTCGCAGAAGGGGAGATGGAAATAGAGCGAAAGCGGACCGCTGCCGGGCTGGTTGTCCGCGTCGATGGCTTCATCGAGTTTGAGGGAGGCGAGATCGGTCGTGAACTGGGTGGCCGACGGGTAGGACGTATACCGGGGCCCCGAAATTGAGTATTTCCGGATCAGGTCAAAATCGAGCTGCGCCGGGGCGATGCTTTCGATTGAGGAGTACATATGGGTGCACGCTCATCATGCCTGAACCCGGCTTTTCCGGCTCGGCGGATTTTGCCGGTGCCTGCGCAGATCTTGACCGTCGCGGCCGGAACCGAAGGCCCGACCGCAAGAATTGCGTGGTACCGCCGGATCGGACACCCGGTAGGGCGGCGACTCCGCTCGCCGCCGGGATGGGCCGGGTCACGGCGGTCACGGAGTGACACGCCCTACCAAGTACGCCGCCCTCAGGGGGCCGCCGGCTGCTTTACGAACTCCACCGCGCCGTCATCTTCCTTCAGCTTCACGTTCTGGGGGCCGTCGGTTTCCTTGCCGATGTAGTCGATCGCGGCCGCGGCCAGCACGGGCAGGGTCTTCCGCAGGTCCCGGCTGGAACCTTCGCTGTGCAGGTCGACCATCCAGACTTCCTGGGCGGGACCGCTGTCGGCGTTGGGCTTGTTCTCGCGGGCGGAAAGCGACAGGTGCTTCTCATACGTGACGACGGTGACCTGCTGGATGCTGTCGCCCATGTACACGTAGCGGGAAGGATCCTGCACGACGACGTTCTGGTAGATCGGCTGGCCGTTGGACGAGGTGCCGACGCGGATGACGGCGGTATACACGGCGCCGGGCTGGAGTTTGAACTCGGCGTGGGAGACCTCCTCGATGCGGGACTTCGGCGGGCTGATTCCGTAGTCGACCGTGACCGCCATGTCCGCGGTCGCGGCGTCAGGCGCCTCATACATGCCCTTGGCCGCTAGAGCCTGCTTGATATAGCCGGTCGCCTCGCGGTGGCGTAGTGAGCCGGTGTCGATATCCGGGTTGGTCACGACCAGCTTGTAGGAGGTTTTCCCGGCCATCTCCGGCCGGCTTAGTGCATCGACCTCGATCCGGTGGGTTGTTTGGCAGGCGCCAAGCAGGACGCCGACCAGGGCGAGGGAGGGGAGCGTGAGGAAGCGGGGGCCGGGCATAACTGGTGGCGACCATTAAAATGGCGGTTGGTGCCAACGCAAATGTGTCCGGGTGGAAATATTTCAGGCCGGTGCAATTAAGTGAAAGATCGGGGCCGGAATCTTCGTTCTTCCGGTTATGGAACCAATCCACGGGCTGACGGCGGTGCAGGAGATCCAAGGCTTGGAGGGGGCATTCACCTTCTCGGAGCAAACGCTCCAGCGCATTTGGGGACGGGGCGAGTTGGACGATACGGCCGCCTGTGCCCTGACCGGGAAGCGTGTGCGGGTGCTGTATCCGGGGCGCTGGAACCGGCTGGCGGGCCCCGACTTTCGGCAGGCGCGACTGCGCATGGAAGACCTCGAGATCACAGGTGACGTGGAATTGCACCTGCAAGCGGGTGATTGGGAGGCGCACGGGCATGACGTTGATCCTGCCTATGGCGGCGTGGTGCTGCACGCGGTCCTGTTCCCGCCGGCCAGACCGCCGGTCAACCGGCGCGTGGATGGAGTGACGCTGCCGGTGCTGGTCCTGCTCCCGCTCTTGCGCCGGGGCCTGGAGGAATACGCCGAGGAGGAGGCGATCGAGCATCTGGCCCAGCGACCCGGAGCGCCGGGCCTCGAGGAATTGGTTGCGCTGGCGTCGGAAGAGCGGGCAATGCGGCTGCGGGCCCAGGCGGAACGCCGCTGGATGATGAAGGTGCACCACGCCTCGGTGCGGATCGCGCGTCTGGGCTGGCGCGAGGCCTGTCATCACACGGCGCTGGAGATCATGGGTTATCGCTTCAATCGGGAGCCGATGCTCCGGATTGCCGGCCGGTGTCCGCTCGCCGCGTGGAATGCCCCCGGTTTCAACCTGTCCGAGAGGTTCGAGGCGGAGGCGGGGCGCTGGGTCCTGCAAGGGGTGAGGCCGGCCAACCGTCCCCAGGAACGGCTTCGCCAGTATGCGGCTTGGGTGGCGTTGCAGCCCGACTGGCCGGCGCGGCTGGAGGCCTTGGCGCCCGCCCTCGCGGCATCACTTTCCGCCAGCGATCCGGTGCGGGGACGAGGAGTCGCGTTTTGGCGGCGTGAATTCGCGGGGGTCACCGGCGCGGTGGCCGTCGGGGGCGGCCGGCTCGATCATCAGGTCAGCGACGGTTTCCTGCCGCTCCTGGCTGCGCGCACGGGATGGGAGGGGTTCGCCTTGTGGAGCGAATGGCCGGCCGGCGACTTGCCGGCATTCCTTCACGGGTTCGGAAACCTGATCGCGGGGCAGGGCGGAAATCTGCGTCCCCGGACCCAAAGTTTTGTCCAAGGCGTGCTCGGTTGGCTCATCGAAAGGGAGCGCCGTTCCCGTCTGTAAAGAGCGTGGCTTGACAAGTTTTCGGGGCAACCGATACGGTGGCGAGTTCTTATAACACCACTTTCCTAAAAGTGGGCCGTCCGGCCCGCTTTTTTTTTCCCATCCCACAAACACATGAGCAGCGAAATTCTTTCCGTCCTTGAGTACATGGAGAAGGAAAAGGGCATTGGCCGGGCTGACATGATCTCTACGATCACGAACGCGCTTAAGACGGCGGCCCTCAAAGGCGTTAACTCGGGTCAGGAGCTGAAAATCGAGATCAATCCGAAGAACGGCCAGCTTCACGCCTGGGCGCTCCTCAAGGTGGTCGACTCGATCAGCAATCCCAAGGGTGAGATTCATTTGGAAAAGGCCCAGGCGATCAAGCCAGGCGTGGTACTGGGCGAGTTCATCGAGAAGGAGATCGACCCCTCCACGCTGGGCCGCATCGCCGCCCAGACTGCCCGTCAGGCCGTCATGCAGCGCCTCCGGCAGTACGAAAAGGACCGCATTTACGACGACTTCAAGGATCAGGTCGGCAACATCGTCACCGGCACCGTCCGCCGCCGCGAGCGCAACGATCTTTATGTCGACCTCGGCAAGGCCGAGGCCCTCATGCCCATCAAGGAACAGGTCCCCGGCGAGGAATACCAACCCGGCGAGCGCATCCGTTGCCTCCTCCTCGCGATCGAGTCGACCCCGCGCGGCCCGGAGCTGATCCTCACCCGTGCCAGCCCCAAGTTTGTCCGCCGCCTGTTCGAGCTCGAGGTGACCGAGATCGCCGACGGTACCGTCAAGATCGAGGCCTTTGCCCGGGAGCCGGGTTACCGCACCAAGATCGCCGTGATCTCGACCGACCCGAAGGTTGATCCGGTCGGCGCGTGCGTCGGCGCCCGCGGTGCCCGCGTGAAGACCATCGTCCGCGAGCTCGGCGGTGAGAAGATCGACATCATCAAGTACTTTGCCGACCCGCGCGAGATGATCATCGAGGCCCTCAAGCCAGCCGTCCCGCGCGAGATCATCATCGACGACAAGGCCCACCGCGTGGTCCTCAAGGTCGCGACCGACGACTTGGCCATCGCCATCGGGCGCAAGGGCCAGAACGCGCGTCTGACGTCCCGCCTGATCGGCTGGCGCCTCGACATCGAGGAGTTCAAGGCGCAGGGCGAGAATCCGCGCCAGACCGCGATCGATTCCCTCGTCAAGTCCTTCGGCCTGGATCCGGTGATCGCCGGACGCCTCGTCGACATGGGCATCAATTCCCCCGGCGCCTTCGAGGGCGTCGAGGCCAACGATCTTGAGGGCGCCGGCTTCACTGCCGAGGAAGCCGCCGACATCATTAACCGCGTCAGCACCGCCTGAGGGATATTTCCCGCCTTTCCGCCCGCCCTCTGAATGAGCATCCGCATCCACGAACTCGCCCGCAAGATCGGCATGGACAACAAGGAATTGTTGTCGCTGCTGAAAGAGCGGAAATTCGACGTCAAGAGCGTCTCCAGCACGATCGACAACATCTCGGCTGACGCATTGATGACGGAGTTCAAGGGCCGGTTCCCTGGTGGCGAGGGCGACGCCCCGGCCCCCGAAGCGGCCCCGGCTCCCGCGGCTTCGTCCGCTGCCGACGTTCCCGCGGTGGATGTGGCTCCGTCCCGTTCGCCGATCGGCGCTTTCGTCAAGACCGCCGCCCAAGTGGCGCAGCAGAAGGAAGCGGCCAAGGAAGCGGCCAAGGAAGCCGCCAAGGTCGCGGTGTCTCCGGTCCCGGCGGCGCTTGCGCCTGCTCCCGTGGCTTCCGTCCCGGCTCCGTCCACGCCTTCGGGTCCGCGTGTCATGGCTTCGTTGCCACCCCGGATCTCGCCCCCGGCGACGCCTGCTCCCGTGGTTCGGCCGGTGGCGGCGCCGTCCCCGGCGCCCGCCCCGCTGCCCGCTCCTTCTCCCGCGCCGGCCCCTTTGCCCGCTCGCTCTCCGATCGCGCTCCCGCCGATTCCGGCGTATGCCCCGCGGGCCCCTGCTCCTTCGCCGGTCTCCGTGAAACCGCACGCCCTTCCGCCCACGCCGGGCCAGACGGTTGCGTCGAGCTCCAACATCACCGTCACGATGGAGGGCGAGACCAAGGTCATTCACGTCAAGCCGCCGATCGTGGTGCGCGATTTCGCCACCCACCTCGGGCTGAAGCCGTTCAAGCTCATCTCCGAGATGATGGAGATGGGGATTTTCGCCTCGATGACCCAGAGCATCGACGAGACCGTCGCGAGCAAGATCGCGGAAAAGCACGGCTTCCTCCTCGACATCAAGCACCGCGGCGACCCGACCATCCAGCAGGCGCAGAAGGACAAGGACAAGGCGTCCAAGGTGGTCGTCGAGGACGAGTCCAAGTTCCTCGTGCCGCGTCCCCCGGTCGTCTGCATCCTCGGACACGTCGACCACGGTAAGACCTCCCTGCTCGATGCCATTCGCAAGGCCGACGTCGCCGCGGGTGAGACCGGCGGTATCACGCAGCATATCGGCGCGTACCAGATCGAGTTCAACGACCGCAAAATCACCTTCCTCGACACCCCCGGCCACGCCGCCTTCACGAAGATGCGCGCCCGCGGGGCCAACGTCACCGACATCGCGGTGCTGGTCGTCGCCGCCGACGACGGCTTCATGCCGCAGACGGACGAGGCCTTGAAGCACGCGCAGGACGCCAAGGTCACGCTGCTCGTCGCCGTCAACAAGATGGACGTCAAGGGCGCCAACCTCGACCAGGTCAAGACGCAGATGCAGCAGCGTAACATCCCGCCCGTTGATTGGGGTGGGGAAGTGGAGGTCGTGCCCGTTTCCGCCCTCAAGGGCACGGGCATCAATGAGCTGCTGGAGATGATCCAGCTCCAGGCCGACGTGCTGGAGCTCAAGGCCAACCCGAAGGCCCCGTCCAGCGGCATCGTTATCGAATCGCAGATCGACGTCGGCCGCGGCCCCGTCGCCACCGTCATCGTGCAGCGCGGCACCCTCAAGGTCGGCGACGCCATCGTCTGCGGCCAGAACTGGTGCAAGGTCCGCGCGCTCTTCGACGACCAGGGCAATAATCTCAAGGAGGCCCTGCCCGCCACGCCGGTGCGCGTGATCGGCTGGTCCGGCACGCCCGAGAGCGGCGCGCAATTCAAGGCCGTGAAGAACGCCCGCGAGGCCGAAAATCTCGCCGAGGAAGAGCAGCAGCTCGCCCGCAAGGCGACCACCACCGCCGACGCCGTGCCGAAGGAGGTCTCGGTCGCGACGCTCTTCGCCAACATCGCCGCCACCCAGCAGAAGACGCTCAAGGTCATCATCAAGACCGACGTCTTCGGCTCGGCCGAGGCCGTTCGCAATGTCCTTGAGGGTATCAAGAGCGCCAAGGTCTCGCTCGAAATCGTTTCGACCGACGTCGGCCTCATCACGAAGAACGACGTCCTCATGGCCAGCGCCTCCTCCGCCTTGATCCTCGGTTTCAACACCAAGCTCGAGACCGGCGTCACCCCGCTCGCCAAGCACCACGGCGTCCGCATCGAGACCTACGGCATCATCTACGAGCTGGCCGACCAGGTTCGCGTGATGATGGCCGACCTGCTCGATCCCGACACCAAGGAGCTCAAGACCGGCGCCGCCGAGGTCCGCGCGACCTTCCCGCTGGCCAAGGGTTTCGTCGCCGGCTGTTTGGTCACCGAGGGCAAGGTCAACCGCAACGCCACCGCGCGTCTCCGCCGCGGCCGCGAGATCATCCACGAGGGCAAGGTCGCCACGCTCAAGCGCTTCAAGGACGACGCCAACGAGGTGCGCGCCGGCCTCGAGTGCGGCATCAAGCTCGACGACTTCAACGGTTACCAGAGCGGCGATGTCATCGAGTGCTTCGAGATTCAAAAGGTCCGCGCTTCGCTGTGATTTCCGATTCTTGATTCCTGATTTCCGATTGGGCGCGGGCCGGAACGGCACCCGACGGGAAACAGGCGGACTGAAATCGAAAATCGAGAATCCAAAATCGACCCCCCATGTCCAACCGCACCATCCGCGTGAACGAGCTGCTGCGGCGCGAGCTGGGGGACATCCTGCGGAAGCGCTACCAGTCGGACGCGGTGGCGGTGACGGTCACGGAGGTGCGCGTGGCCCCGGACCTGCGCGACGCCCGCGTGTTCATCGCCGTGGTCGGCGATGCGGATTTCATCGAACAGAAGATGCGCTGGCTGCGCCGCCAGGCCCCGGCGATCCGTGAGGAACTGAGCAAGCGGATCGTCCTGAAGTATCTCCCGAAGATCGAGTACCGCCTCGACGAAAAGACCCCCAAGGCCACCCAACTCCTGCGCCTGCTCGATGCCCTCGGGCCGGTGAAGGACGAGGAGGAGACGGAGTACGAGGAAAACGAGCACGCCCCGTGAGTGCCTTTTATCCGCAGTACACCGGTGTCTTTGCCGCAATCCTCGAGCGCGTGAAAGGGCAGCGCGTCGCCATTATCGGCCACGCCCGGCCGGATGGGGACTGCATCGGCTCGCAGGTCTCGCTCGCGCGCGGCCTCGCCGCCCGCGGGGTGGACGTGGTCTGCATCAACGGCGATCCGGTGCCGCGGCGCCTGCAATATCTCGTCGCCGGGATGACCTTCCTGCGCACGGATGCCGAGATCGCGCCGCATCTGGACCGGCTCGTGATCTTCGTTGACTGCGCGGATCAGGCGCGGGTGGGGGAGCGACTCAAGCTGAAGTTTCCGAAGGTTCTCGCCTGCGTTGACCACCATCTCTCGAACGTCGGCTTCGCCGAGTTCAACCTCGTCGATCCCGCTTCGGCCGCCACCTGCGAGATGCTGGCGGGCATGTTGCTCGATGCGGGCGTGCCGGTCGACACGGCGGCCGCCAAGGCGCTTTACGCCGGGATCATGACCGATACCGGCCAGTTCCGTTTTCAGTCCACGTCGCAGCGCTGCTTTCTCCTCGCCGGTGAGCTGGTGGCCCGCGGGGCGAGCCCTGCCGAGGCCGGACACGAGCTCTACGAGCGGGAATCGCACGGCCGCTTCAAGCTCCTGCAACGTTTCCTCGCCTCGATGCGTTTCGAGTGCGGCGGCCGAGTGTGCGTCGGCTTCCTCCCGCTGGGGATCTTTGATGAAACGGGCACTACCAGTGAGGACACCGAGGGTCTCGTCGACTACGCCCGCAGCGTCGACGGGGTCGAGGTCGGCGTCCTGATCGAGGACAAGTCCGACGGCGGCGTGAAGGCCAGCCTGCGGGGCAAGGACCCGGTCTGGCGTCTCGACCGGATTGCCGCCGAATTCAACGGCGGCGGCCATGCGTGCGCCGCCGGGCTGACCTGCGCCGAGGGCGTGGAAAAGTTTTACCCGCGCCTGATCGCCGCGTTGGGCCGCCAGCTTGATGCCGGCCGCTCCGGCCCCGCCAACTGACCGCCCGATGGTGCTGCAGCCCAAGGAACTCGACGGTGTGCTATTGGTGGACAAGCCGCGCGACCACACCTCGCATGACGTGATTGCCCGGCTCCGCGGCAAGCTGCGGATGAAGCGGATCGGCCATGCCGGCACGCTCGACCCCATGGCCACCGGCCTCCTCGTGGTGCTCGTGGGCAAGGCCACCTCGTATTCGCAGTACCTGATCAGCCTCGACAAGGAATACACCGGCACGATCACGCTCGGCGTCGTCACCAATTCGCAGGACGCCGACGGCGAGGTGATGGAGCGCCGTGAGGTGCCGCCGCTGACTGAGGAGCAGGTGAAGGCGGCGATGGGGACCTTCCTCGGCGACCAGTACCAGACGCCGCCAATGTTCTCGGCGATCAAGATCAAGGGCGTGCCGCTCTACAAGTTGGCGCGCAAGGGCGAGGAGATCGCGCGCGAGCCCCGTTTCATCCGTGTCGCTGCCTGGGATCTTAACCGGCTGGCGCTGCCCGAACTGGATTTCCGCCTGCGCTGCACGAAGGGCACCTATGTGCGGGCCCTCGCCCATGACCTCGGTCAAAAGCTCGGCTGCGGCGCCCATCTTTCGGCGCTCCGCCGTACGGCGACGGACAAGCTGACTGTGGACCAGGCCCTGACCATGGAGCAGATCGAGGCGCTGTCGCTGCCGGAGCTCGAACAGAGGTTGCTGAATGCGCGATCGGTGGTGCCGGGGTTTGTGGCGTAGGGGGCCGCGAGCGACCCTCCCAGAGGCCTTATAAGCCCGGTGGCCCTCGAGGGCTGATGAATCGGGCCGGAAAAACGTTGGCGCCCCCAATGTGCGATCCATAAAGGGCGGCGGAATCGATGCCTTCTATCCTGTATTTCGAAAGCTTGGAGTCCGCGGTGCTGCCGCCGGGGCCGCTGCATCTGGCCGTCGGTATGTTCGATGGCGTGCATCTCGGGCACCGCACGGTGATTGAGGCTGCGGTACAATCGGCACACCGGAGCGGCGGGGTCGCCGCCGTGCTGACCTTCTGGCCGCATCCCAGCGCGCTGTTTCGCCCGCAGCAACCGACGCGCCTGATCACGCCTACCTCGCAAAAGATCTCCCTGCTCGCCGGTCTGGGCGTCCAGGCCGTCATCACGCATCCTTTCACGGCGGCCTACGGCGCAATTGAGGCGACCGATTTTCTCCGGCATCTCCGGCAGAGGCTTCCGTCGCTCGCGGCCGTCTACGTCGGCGAAAACTGGCG
>CAIYFD010000095.1 GCA_903925425.1 uncultured Opitutia bacterium
AGAACGATGGCAAACCGCTGCATCGGCCAGAAGAAGGTCAGGTTGCAGACCGCCTGCGGCACCAGCCCCCAAAGAAGATTCAAAAGCGGCGCGAAGGGCAGGGAAAGACCGAGCAGGATGAGCGCCGCGAGGAACAGGCCCCAGATCCGCCGGCCTCTTTGCCAGGGCAGGGCGGCGCAGCCGGCCAGCAGAACCGCCCAGAGGGTCCAGCCCAGCTGGTGGTCCGTGACGGGATTCGACGCCTCCCCGATCGGCAGGAAGATCTCCGGGGAGGTTTCCATCACCCCTTTCGTGATGAGACCCCGGTCCACTTCGGCGGTCGGCAATCCTAGCGAGCCGGCGGAAACAAAGACGAAGAGGGCCAGGGCGGCGAAGGCGGCGAGGCCCAAGGCGGCGGAACGCCACACCGCCCGGTCGCGGATGGCGGGTGAACAGAGGCAGGGCAGGAGACCAAGCCCGGAGGTAACGCTGGCCCAGAACGCGATGGGGGGATGTGCCGACCACATCGCAGCCAGCGAGACCGCGAGGAGCAGCGCTCCCTCGCGATGGCGACCGGTGTTCACGCGCCGCACTCCCAGCAGTGCCAAGGGCAGCCAAGGCAGCGTGCAGACGCTCATATAGAGGTCGCCCGAGTACGTCAGGGCCAGGGCGGCGGGCGAGGCCAGGTAGAGCACGGCCAGAAGCATGGCGGTCCAACGGATGCGATTGTCGATCCCCAGCAAGGCGCGGTAGGCCGCCAGGCCGCCTCCGATCGACGAAAGTACGAGCGTCAGATTGAGCAGCGCAAAAAAGGTGAGCGAATGCGCGGTCAGCAGGTCAAGCAGTCCCGTGGCATGCTGCAGGTACGGGGCGATGCGCAGTGGGCTGACCGCACCGTTGAAGGCGAAGTCCGACTGCCCGATCAGCACCGGGAACACACCGGCGCGCCACTGCGTGACAAAGTCTGCGACCATGGTGCCGTACCAGTAGGCGTCACCGGTCCCCACGCTCCCGTACGACAGCATGGGGAAACCCGCACCCACTCCGGTCGCCACGAGCAGCGCGACCCGCAGGGGCTCCGCGGAGTACGAGGTCCGGAACCTCCGCCCCAGGAGGTGCAGCGCCGCCTGCACCGGGACAAACCAGCAGAGAATGAACCACACGGAAGACGCCTTGACCTGATAGTCCAGAGCACCGGCGATGGAGGGAAACGCCAGCGCGGCGATGAGATTGGCGGCAACCATGCCGGCCCATCCCGGCCACCAGCGCGGCCGAAGTCCGGGGGTGTACGCGAGGAACACGAAGTTAATGACCGCCGTCGTCACCGCCAGCATGGCCGCAGGGTCCAGCCCCTCCAGACCGCGGCCCTCGAATTCCAGCCTGATGGCCGCGAGCGTCCAGACCGCCACCCCGTCGGCCAGCAGTTGGGCTCCCCGGAACCGATCCGCGAACGACCAGCGTCGCCACCACGAGTTTGGATCGATCTTCATCAAGGCACGGAAACGAACCCGCCTTGGCTTGCTTCCGGATTTCGCTGGACCTTCGGATGCCACGTTAAGTCGCTTCTTGTCATAGCCCGGGCATTGATCATGGATTTTGTGACGCTGACCATGAAAAACATCCGTCTCCCCATCCTCGCCATCATGCTGGCTGCCGTCGCGCTTGTTTCCGCGTCCGGCTGCTCCCGTCTCCTGCCGGCCCGCAAGGGCACGGCATCCTCGGCCCAGATGCCCTTGGACACCCGCCGGGCCCCGTTCGTGCAGCTGGCCGGGACATTCATCCCTGGGGTATTTCCCGGCACCTCCAAGGTGCCGGTGGTGTTTACGAGCAAGGTTCCCGCCGGGGCGGTTTTCAAAACCGCCAAGGTCGACGTGATGTCGAAGAACGGCGAGATGAAGGTGCTCGAGACCTCGATCGAGGACAATCAGGTCTATTTGAAGTTCGCCGTCGATGCGGTCGATTCCTTCACGCAGTACAATGTGGTGGTC
>CAIYFD010000096.1 GCA_903925425.1 uncultured Opitutia bacterium
CTCGTTGGGATTGGGGGCTCGAACTCCGGATTTATTGGCCGCGGATAAAACCGGATTGGGGTTACGATCCCCGAAAATGCCTCGGCAGGTTTAGCCGCGAAGAGGCGCAGAAGGCGCAAAAGCGGATTGCCGAGCCCTAACCCACTCGCATTGGGTTCGACGGATCGTTTTTGCGCCTTCTGCGCCTTTTTGCGGCCAACAATTCCGAATGAAAACAACGAGGCTTGGGCTCTGTGAACTCGGTGCCTCTGTGGCAAAAATATCCGCCGTGCCCGCCACGGGCATATGCCCGGCAACAGCCCCACTTCGGCGCTGCCGTGCCGCGCTTATGTCACTGGCGGACCCCAGAACGCGGTTGCGCAGCCCTGCCTCGGACGTACGTTCGGCGACGCATGTCCCAGCCGCTCGACTCCCTCGCTCCGACCGACAGTTTCGCCCGCCGCCACACGGGGGCCGACGCCGCGGGGACCGCCGCCATGCTGGCCGAGCTGGGCTACCCGACGGTGGATGCCTTGGTCGATGCGGCGGTGCCGGCCGCGATCCGGCGCGGTCCGCTGACCATTCCCGCGGCGCTGGGTGAAAGCGCGGCCCTGGCCGAGCTGCGAGGCATCGCGGCGCAGAACCAGGTTTTCCGGAGTTTCATCGGGCTCGGCTACCACGGCACGCACACGCCGGGCGTCGTGCAGCGTACGATCCTGGAGAATCCCGGCTGGTACACCGCGTACACGCCCTACCAGGCCGAAATCGCGCAGGGGCGCCTTGAGGCGCTGCTCAACTTCCAGACGGTGGTCTGCGACCTCACCGGCCTCGAAATCGCCAACGCCTCGATGCTCGATGAGGGCACCGCCGCGGCGGAGGCGATGATGATGTGTCACCGTCTAAAAGAAGGCGAAGCCGCGGCACACCGGGTGTTCTTCGTCTCCGAGCGCTGCCATCCGCAGACCATCGACATCGTCCGCACCCGCGCGCTGCCGCTCGGCGTCGAGGTCGTGATCGGCGACCACCGGACCTTCCAGCCCGGCGCGGAATGCTTCGGCGTGCTGGTGCAGTATCCCGACACCACGGGCTCGATCCACGATTTCACGGAGTTCTTTGCCGCGGCGCACGCCGCCGGGGCGTTCACCATCGCCGCGACCGACCTGCTGGCCCTCACGCTCCTGCGCGCGCCGGGTGAGTTTGGCGCCGATGTGGCGGTCGGCTCCGCCCAGCGTTTTGGCGTGCCGCTCGGCTTCGGCGGGCCGCATGCCGGTTTCCTCGCGACCAAGGACGCCTTCAAGCGGCAGATGCCCGGGCGCCTCGTCGGTGTCTCGAAGGACGCGCAGGGCGACCCCGCGCTCCGTCTCGCCCTCGGCACGCGCGAGCAACACATCCGCCGCGACAAGGCCACGTCGAACATCTGCACCGCGCAGGTGCTGCTCGCGGTGATGGCCTCGATGTACGCCGTGTACCACGGGCCCGATGGCCTGCGGCAGATTGCCCGCCGCGTCCGCCGTCTCACCGCGCTCCTTGCGCAGGGCCTCGTCACGGTCGGCGCGAAGGTGAACGCCGAGCCGGTGTTCGACACCCTCACGGTGGGCAACGTCGCCGCGGTCCGCGTCCACGCCGCCGCCGCCGCCAAGCGGATCAATTTGCGGGTGATCGACGAACACCAGGTCGGCATCGCGCTCGACGAGACCGCGACCGTGGAGGAAGTGCAGGCCATTCTGGGCTGCTTCAACGAGTCCACGAAGCTTCCCATCTCCGGTCTCCCATCTCCCATCTCCGAACTGACTGCCCCGCATGCGCGGCGCAGTCAGTTCCTCACGGCGGATGTTTTCCGCCGTTATCACACCGAGCACGAGATGCTGCGCTACATCAAGCGGCTGGAGGCGAAGGACCTCTCGCTCTGCCACTCGATGATTTCGCTCGGCTCGTGCACGATGAAGCTCAACGCCACGAGCCAGATGTTCCCGGTCTCATGGCCGGAGTTCAACGCGCTGCATCCGTTCGCGCCCGCGGAGCAGACGCGCGGTTACCGCCGGCTCTTCCAGGAGTTGGAGTCCTGGCTCGCCGAGATCACCGGTTTCGCCGGAGTCTCGCTTCAGCCCAACGCCGGCTCGCAGGGTGAGTACGCCGGACTGCTGGTCATCCGCGCCTACCACGAGTCCCGCGGCGAGGGGCGGCGCCATGTCTGCCTGATCCCAACCTCCGCCCACGGGACGAATCCCGCCTCGGCCGCGATGTGCGGTTTCAAGGTGGTGCCGGTCGCCTGTGACGCCTCCGGCAACATCGACGTGGCTGATCTCTCCGCCAAGGCCGCGGCCCATGCCGCGGATCTGGCGGCACTGATGATCACGTACCCGTCGACGCACGGCGTGTTCGAGCCGACGATCAAGGACATCTGCGCGACGGTGCACGCCCACGGCGGCCAGGTGTACATGGACGGCGCGAACATGAACGCGCAGGTCGGGCTGACTTCGCCCGGCCACATCGGCGCCGATGTCTGTCATCTCAACCTGCACAAGACCTTCTGCATCCCGCACGGCGGTGGCGGCCCCGGCATGGGCCCGATCGGCGTGGCGAAGCACTTGGTGCCGTTCCTGCCCGGGCATCCGCTCGTATCGCCTTTTGCCGCCCTCCGCCCTCCGGCCTCCGCCATCGGCGCGGTCTCGGCCGCGCCCTTCGGCTCGGCCTCGATCCTCGTCATCCCGTGGATGTACATCCGCATGATGGGCGCGGAGGGGCTGACCGACGCGACGAAGGTGGCGATCCTCAAGGCCAACTACGTGGCGAAGCGGCTCGGGGCGTTTTTCCCGGTGCTCTACCGCGGGGCCTCGGGCCTGGTGGCGCACGAGTGCATCGTCGACCTGCGTGGCTGGAAAAAACACGGCCTCGAGGCCGAGGACGCCGCGAAGCGCCTGATGGATTACAATTATCACGCGCCGACGCTGTCGTTCCCCGTGCCCGGCACGTTCATGATCGAGCCCACGGAGAGCGAGGAGAAGTCCGAGCTCGATCGCTTCTGCGACGCGATGATCTCGATCCATGGCGAGATGCAGGCGGTGGCGAATGGCGAGGCCGACAAGGCCAGCAACCCGCTGAAGCTCGCGCCGCACACCGTGAAGGTGGTCTGCGCCGACGCGTGGGACCGCGCCTACCCGCGCGAGCTCGCGGCGTTTCCGACGGCGTTCGTGCGCGCGCACAAGTTCTGGCCGGCCGTCGGCCGCGTCGACAACGTCTACGGCGATCGCAACCTCATCTGCTCCTGCGAGGGGATGGAGGCATACGCCCCCGCCGTCGCCGGGCCTATGGCGGGTTCGTCCTGACGCTTGGCGTCAGGCGAAGAGGGCGGAGGGCGGACGACGGAGGGCAGAGCGGGCTTTAAACCCGGCGCTGCCAGTGCCGTTCGTGGCGCGCAGCATGCACCACGCAAGCGACGATAACGGGGCGGGTCGATTCGCTCACTTCGTAGACCACGCGGAAAGGGAACCGGTTCGTCAGTCTCCAGCGGAGGTCCTATTCCGGATGCGTTTGCCGGGAGCTCAGGCGGGGATTTACTCCAAGTTCTTCCCAGAACCGGATGACTACTTTCCGCGGCGGACGCGTTCCTTCTCGTCCTCGCGTTCTTCCTCGAGGCGGCTGCGCTCGCTGGACATCTGCTTCTGGATTTTTTCGACCTCGTCGGCCTTGCCGTCGGCATAGGCGTCGTTGAGTTGCTTCTTCAGGAAGATTTCCCGCTCGGCCAGCTTGCCCTGGTAGACGCGGTCGATCTCCGCGAGCCGGGCCTTCTGTTCGGCCGAGATTGGTTTGCCCGCGGCCGGGTCGGACTTGGCCAGGCGTTCCATCGCGAGTTCGTAGGCGCTTTTCATGACGGGGAAGTTGCCCGCGAAAGATGCGAATGACACGAACAGAATCGGGTTTTTTAACCACGGATTTAATGGATTTCGATCCGCCGGATGTTTTGCCACAGAGGCACAGAGCTCACAGAGGCGGATGCTTTCCGGGTGCGGAAACCAAACCAAAACGACGAGGCTTGGGCTCTGTGTTCTCTGTGCCTCTGTGGCAAAAATGGTTTTTCAGAACGGCACCGCGAGGAGAAGCAGGAGCGCTACAAACACGAAGGGCGGCCAGAAGCCGCCGAGGCGGCGTGGCCAGCCGAGGGCGTAGCCGGTGAGCAGGATCGCGAGCAGGGCCACGAGGGCCGCTTCGCCGATCCAGGGGCGGACGAACCGTCCCTCGAACCACATCGCGGGCAGCCGCAGCCCGAGTTCGATCGCACGCTCCGCGACCCAAAGCACCACCAGCGCGGCGCGGTTGAAGAGCGCGCTCCAGGCGCCGAGTCCGATGAGACCGGCCAGGAGGGAGAGCAGGCCGGCCCAGATGACCATGCCCGAGAGCGGGATCAGCGCGAAATTCACCAGCAGCGCCCCCGGCGTGAACATGCCGAAGAAGTGCAGGCCGGTGACGGTGCCGACGAGCGAGGACGACAACCCGATGGCGGCGGCCGTCCGCACGTGGTTCCAGAGCCACGCGATCCGGCGATGCCACCAGCGCCAGGTCACTCGCGGCAACGAACGGAACGGCGCCCACCGCGCCTGCCAGGCTTCGTCGAGCGGGAGGCAGAGCAGGATCAGCGCCGCGACCATCCCGTAGCTCATTTGCAGGCTCGCGCTGAAAACCTGC
>CAIYFD010000097.1 GCA_903925425.1 uncultured Opitutia bacterium
AAGATGACGCGCGCGACCCCTTCGATGATATCGTCGATGTAAGTGAAATCGCGCTGCATCCGTCCCTCGTTGAAAATGTCGATCGGCGCTCCGGCTAGAATCGCCTTGGTGAAGGAGAAGAGAGCCATGTCCGGACGGCCCCACGGGCCGTACACCGTGAAGAAGCGGAGGCCGGTCGTGGGCAGGCCGAAGAGGTGGCTGTAGCTGTGGGCCATCAGTTCATTGGCCTTCTTGGTCGCCGCGTACAGGCTGATCGGGTGGTCAACGTTGTGGTGAACCGAAAGGGGCATGGTCGTATTGAGCCCGTAGACGGAACTCGAGGACGCATAGACGAGGTGCTTTACCTGATGGTGGCGGCAGCCCTCGATGATGCTCAGGAATCCCGTGACATTGCTGTCGATGTAGGCCCGGGGATTGACGAGTGAGTAGCGCACCCCCGCCTGGGCGGCGAGGTGGACCACAAATTCCGGCTGGATTTTCGCAAAGAGGGCGGCGACGGCGGCCTGATCGGCGAGGTCCATCCGGTGGAAATGGAAGCTCTTGGAGCGGGCCAGCACCTGCAGCCGGGCCTCCTTGAGCCCCACGTCGTAATAGTCGTTCACATTGTCGAGCCCATGCACGGCATGGCCATCGCGCAGCAGACGCTGGCATAGATGAAAGCCGATGAAGCCGGCGCAACCCGTCACAAGAATCATAAGGCGGCAGTTTTCAGGTCATGGTCGGGTTGGAAAAGCTCAAGATAACATTGTGCGACCTTTCTCCAGGAGAATTCCGTCTGCACCCGTTGGCGGGCGTTCTCGCCCAGGGTCCGCGCCAAAACGGGATCGGCGCGGAGCGCGCGGAGGGCCGCCATCAAGCCGGGGCCGTCGTTCAGGGTGAAGAGGAAGCCGGTCTGCCCCGGCCGGACCAGGGTGTTGTTACCCGGCACATCGCTTGCCACCACCGGCAGGCCGCAGGCCATGGCTTCGAGCACGACGTTGGGCATGCCCTCATAGTGGGAGGGGTTCACCACGACATCAGCCCGTTGGTAGATTTCCAGCAACCGGGATTTGTCCTTTTGCCATCCCAGCCAGCTTGTAATGCCGCCAAGTCCGAGCCGCTTCACGCCTTGCTCCAGGGCCGGCCGCTCCTCGCCGTCACCCACCACGGAGAGCCGCCAGCCGCCGGGTTCCGCGGCGTGCAACCTGGCCAGCTGCTCCAAGAAAAACGGCAGGTTTTTCTGCCGGTGCAGACGCCCGACAAACAGGATCTCAGTGGGGCCGGTCTTAATCTTCGGACTCGAAGGCGGCCGGTAAAAATCACTGTCCACCCCATTGGGGATTATTCTGACGGGAAACGGGTCTGCCCGGGATGAGAGGCCGGCAAGGCCCGCATCATTGGCGACAATCGCGCGGGCCGAGCGCAGTACGCGGCGGCGCAGCGGCTTGAGCACGGCATGCTGCCACCTGATTTCAGGAACGAGGCCGGGCACGTCCCCGCCCCGAAGGGAAACGACATAAGGCAGGCCGAGTCGCCGGTGCAGGCTGAGTGCCACCGGTCCGCAAGGGAGAGTGAAAAACACGATCACCGCCTGCGTGCCGGAGCGGGCCGCGACCGCCGGCGCGGCGTGCAGGGCGGCGCGGACAAATGAAAGCATTTCCCGGGCGGTGGCGCGGTTGGCCTCGAGGCGGCGGACTTTGAGGCGATGGATGGCAACCCCTGCTTCCTCGCGAACGTTCGCCTCCTCCTGAAAGGCGGAGGTGAGCACCGTCGCGCGATGGCCCAGCTGGACGAGCGCGCGCGAGAGAAACATCGTGGCGTTGCCGGCGCCGCCCCCGATCGGGGGGTACTCGTAATTGATCAGCAGGATGTTCACCGAGCGACTCCGCCGAATTTCCAGGAATTGCCGTTGCGGAAGATGAGATAGGTGCTGCCGGGGACAATGCGGTCAGGTTGGGCGAGCCAGCCCTCGATCGTGGCGCGGTCCAGGTACACGGTTTGCGGGGTGACCAACTGGTCGAATGCCACATGGCGGAAGAAGGCGAATCCGCGGTCCGCGATCCAGAGACTGTAGTCGTAAAGCGGAAGGGCCGGCAGCCCCGGCAGGCCACGCCAGCGACTGATCAATTTGGCGTAGAAAAAATAGGGTATGACCAGAGGCGTGGCGACGAGGTACTTCGTGAACCACCACGGCAGGTGGGAGGCCACCTTCCGGATGGGGTCCACGACCCAGCGGATAACTCCATTTCCCTCATGGGCGTAGACCCAGCAGTGAAAGCGGCCGCCTGATTTGGTGTTGGCCAGGACCGATTCGAACCCGACCCGAGGATTCTGCAAATGGTGGAGCACGCCAATGCTGTAGACTAGATCGCGCGGCCGGTCCCGGTAGGTGGTGAGGTCGCCTTGGTTAACCACCCAGTTCTTATGTTCCTGGGACGACAGGTTGCGTCGGGCTGAGAGGACCGAGGCGCCAAGGTCGATGCCTTCAAGCTGAGCCGGCCGCCAGCTGGCCATGTGAAAGAGCAGGCTGCCGTTGCCGCAGCCGAGTTCTAGCACTTCTCGTCCCTCGGCGTCTGCCCGGATCAAAGGTGCAAACCATTCTTCGAATTGAGCGCGGGTATAAACGGAACCCGGAGGCAGGTTGTTCCACGAGGTGGCGAAAGCATCGGCGGTCTTGAGGTCGTCGGCCATAATCAGATCGGAGGAGATTGGGCGGCCCATGATTGCAGCAACCACGTATTCCACAGAAACGCCCGCTGGTCGGCGCGGCCTGCCCTGTGGTCGGCGAGCTTGGCGGCGGTGAAGGTTGGGTTGAGCCCGAGGGCGGGCGCAGTGGCGCCCAGGCCGAGGTGGCCGTCTTTGAACCACGCCCCGATTGGCACCCCGAAGCCTTTTTTCTTTCGGTAGAGCACATCGGCCGGAAGCACTGGCTCGAGGGCCTTCTTCAGAATATACTTGGTCTGGCCGCCGCGGAATTTCCACGCGGCCGGGATGCGTCGGGCAAAGTTAACCACATTGATGTCGAGGAAGGGAGCGCGGGCTTCGAGGCCGTGCATCATCGTCGCGCGGTCGACCTTGGTCAGGATGTCGTCTTGCAGGTAAAGTTTGGTGTAGAACTGGAGCGTGCGGTCGACGAGGCCCGGCTGGGCGCAGCCATCCCACGCGGCGATCGCTTCGCTAAAGATGTCCTCCAGGTCGGCCGGCTCCTGGAAAAGCTCGCCGAGTTCCTCGGGGGCGAGCGACGACATCCATACTGGCAGCCACAACCGGGGCGGTTGGCTCATGCCCCGCAGGGCCCGCTTGAGCTTGAAATCGAAACTCATGTTGCGGTGCGAGACCGGCAACCGCGCGGCCAGCAGGCTGATCGCTTGGTGCATGGGCCGTGGCACCAGCTTGCGGTAGGTCTCGGCCATTCGCAGGGCGCGAAAGGTGTCGTACCCGGCGAACAGCTCGTCGCCGGCATCACCGCCCAGAGCCACGGTCACATGTTGCCGGGTGAACCGGCTGAGTAGGTAGGTGGGAAGCAGCGAGCTGTCGCCCATCGGCTCGTCGAGCTTGGCGACGATGGCCGGAAGCAGCGCATGGGCTTTCTCCAGGGAAAGGACGTCCTGCCGGTGGTCGGTCTTGAACAGCTCCGCCACGCGCCGGGCGTAGGCGGACTCGTCGTAACTCGCTTCCTCGAAGCCGATGCTGAACGTCTTCAGCTGGCCGGCCGGAACGTGGCGGGCGGCAAACGCGGTGATCGCCGAGGAATCGATGCCCCCGCTGAGGAACACCCCCACGGGCACGTCGGCCACGAGCCGGCGCTTGACCGCGGCGTCGAGCAGCGTCCGCAGCTGTTCGCCCCAAACTTCTTCCGGATTTTTCGGGATTTCCGCGCCGGCAAAGGGCTCGAGCACGAAATCCCAATACTGGGCGACCTTCGGTTCGAGGGTCGCCGTGTCCAGCGTGAGCGAGTGCCCGCCGGGCAGTTTCCACACGTTCTCCAGGATCGAATGGGGCGCGGGGATGTAGCCGTAACCAAAGTATTTCTTGAGCGCCCGGCGTGACACGCCCGAGCGCACCGCCGGGTGGAGGCGCAGGGCCGAGAGCTCGGAGGCGAAGACAAAGGCGCCGCCCTGCACCGTGTAATAAAAGGGCTTTTTTCCGAAGCGGTCGCGCGAGGCGAAGATCCGCCCGGCCGTGCGATCGTAGATGACGAACGCCCACATGCCGTTCAGGCGCTCGGGCAGGCGGGCACCCCATTCCCGGTAGCCGTGGAG
>CAIYFD010000098.1 GCA_903925425.1 uncultured Opitutia bacterium
ATCTCGATCTGATCATCGGCTCCTACACCACCCTCCGGGCCGCAGGCGACAGCTTCACGGGGGAACTGACCAACGCGGGCGCCGCCCTTTTCCTCAGCGCCTTCGCCCAACCCAAGGTCGAGGTTCGGCGCGCCTCCGGTTCTTTTCATTGCTGGATCGAGAACGGCGTGGTCGTCCGCTATGAAGTGTTGATCAACGGCACGGTGAATCTGCCCGGTGACAAGGCGGTGCTTCCGGTCAATTGGTCCATCCGGACCGAGATTCACGACATCGGCACCACCCGCCTCAATGTGCCGGCCGCGGTCCGCGCCAAGCTCGGCTGACGCCGGACGCTCGCTGATCGTCTTGCCGTGCACCGGTGCGGGCGCCTTGCTCCCGACGTGTTCAACCGCATCCGCTTTCTCGTCGCGCTACTTCTGCTGAGTCTGGTCTCCAGCTGCAGCCTTTTCTGGCACTTCGAGCGGAGCGTTAATGCTCACATCACGTCGTTCGGCGACGTCTTGTGGTGGTGGTTCATCAGTTCCACCACCGTGGGCTACGGGGACATCGCTCCCGTCACCAGCATGGGCCGGATCGCCGGAGTCATCGCGGTGCTGGTCGGCATCTACAGCTACACCAACTTCATTACCATCACGGCCGACCACCTGCACGGCATGACCAACCAGCACCGGCTCGGGACCGCCCGGGTGAAATGCCGGGACCATGTGGTCATCTGCGAGTACACCGCCTTTGCCGACGAACTCATCCAGGCGCTGCCGGCCTACCCCGAGCTGGCCCGGCGCGAGGTGGTGATCGTGACCGATCTGGTGCAGACTCAGCCCTACCCGCACCACAGCTTTGTGCGCGGGGTGCCGATCAGCCCGGTCATCCTGGAGCGCGCTGGGATCGCGCGGGCGGCGATCGTTTTTGTCTTTGCCAACGTCCGCTACGTGGACCCCGACCTGAAAACCCTGCACACGGTCTCACGGGTCCGCCGCCTCAATCCCTCGGCCCGGATTTTCGTCGAGCTGAACAACCCGCTGCATCCCCTCGCCCTCGAACTCGGGGCCGACACGAGGATCCTTCCCACCCAAGACATGCTGGCATCGGTGCTGAAGGGTAAAACCCTCGATCTTTCCGCCCACTTTAGCCGCCAGAGTTGAGGCGACGCCTTTCGCAACTGCGGTCGCTAAGCCATGGTCATCGGCGGATTCCTCTTCCCGATCCCGATGCGTCCGCCCCCCACCCGCCAGCAGGCGCAGGAAAAGCTTGAGGCGGAATACCCGGGCGAGCCCTGGAAGTGACCACGAAAGACACCGAAAACACGGAAAGCAGGGAAGAGACGCCTTCCGGTTTCCCGCGGCGGATTCCGCGTGTTCCGCGGTGCCGCACCTTCAGCTCAAGTCCCGGAACGAACCGAACTCCGGGTCAAACAGCCGCCGGTACGTCCGCACAATCAGGCCATCGGTGAGTCCCGCCAGCCAGTCGCAGAGATGCCGCGCCTTGGCCGCCTCATCCGGCGCTGCCTCGATCAGCCGCACCACCCGGGGCGGCAGGATGCCGATCGTGCGCCCGCTCTTCCTGACGTGGTGACGCCAGCTTGAGTCCCACAGCTCGAACATCACCTTGCGCGCCTTGTGCTCGAGCTGCTGGAGCTGCGTGCTCTCGAAGATGATGTCGTTCGACATCTTTTTAAAAAAGAACGCCTCGTCCTGCGCCTCCTGCGCCACGATCAGGTCAAAGCGGTAGCGGTTCGTGCGCGCCGCCATGAAATTCGTCCGCTCCCGCAGCCGGCACGCCCGGATGAAACCGCCGATCTTCTGCGAGAAGGTCCGCTCCACGTTGTCCGCCCGGATCGCGGCGAACAACTCGTCCAGCCAGTGCTGGCGCCGCGTGTCGATCGGTTCGCCCGCCGCCCAGCGCTCGATCCGCTCCAGCGTCAGGAACCCCGCCTTCACGCCGTCGACGATGTCATTGAGCGAGTAGGCCGCGTCGTCCGCCCAATCCATGATCTGGCACTCCACGCTCTTGAACGCGTTCAGGGCCTCGCCCGCCAGCAGCGCGGGTGGGAGGGCGGCACCGCCAAAGACGAACGTCCGCACCGACTCCTGCGGGTCGTAGAGGAAATGATTCGCCGGCGGCGCGGGAAACTCCCGGAACAGCTTCTTGTACTTCAGTACGCCGTCGAGCAGCGCGCGCGTCGCCTGCATGCCCCGCACGCCCGCCTCGCTCTCGTACAGTGTCGAGGTGAGCAGATGGAGCGTCTGCGCGTTGCCCTCGAATCCGCCGTACGGGAGCATCAGTTCCTGCAGCGTGCGTTCACCGGAATGCCCGAACGGCGGATGCCCAAGGTCGTGCGCGAGGCAGACGCCCTCCACGAGGTCGCCGTCGATGTGGAAATCCTCGCGCAACAAGCCGCCCTGCGTCCGGAGAAAGTGACAGATCGAGCGGCCGATCTGCGCCACTTCCATCGAGTGCGTCAGGCGGGTGCGGTAGAAATCGTACTCGCCCGAGAGGAACACCTGCGTCTTCGACTGCAGCTTGCGGAACGCATGCGCGTGGATGATCCGGTCGCGGTCGATCTGGAACGCCGTGCGATAGTCGGGCTGGCGCACCTCCCCCTGGGTCGCCGTGTCGAAATCCTGATAAAACGTGTTCGCCATCGCCCGCCAGCGTGGCGGAGGGGATGCGCCGCGGGCTAGATTAAAATGGCGGCTGATTCGGCCGAAGTTTGCAGGGCGGAACGGGTCCGGCCCGTAATGATGATGCATTCGGTCAACGCTTAACGTTCAACGCTCAACGCGGAGGCTCTCTCCGGACCATACTTGAGCGTTCCATTAACGGTGCCCGCCTCCGGGCGTGACACCACCCGCGGTTCGGCTTTCCCTGAACCATGCCGATCTCCCGCCCCGTCTGCCAGCGCCTGGAAAAAACCGCGCGCGAAGCCGCCGCCCATTCCTACTCGCCCTACTCCCGCTTTAAGGTCGGAGCCGCCGTGCTCGGCGGCTCGGGCAAAGTCTACGCCGGATGCAACGTCGAGAACGCCTCCTACGGCCTCTGCAACTGCGCCGAGCGCACCGCCATCTTCTCCGCCATCGCCGCCGGCGAGCGGCAGATCAACGCCGTGGTCATCTACACGCCGACGACCGAGCCCACCCTGCCTTGCGGCGCCTGCCGCCAGGTGATCCATGAGTTTGGCCCGGCGGCCACCGTCATCGCCCTCGGCAAGGGCCGCGCCCGGATTGAGACCACGCTGGAGACTCTTCTGCCGGCCGCCTTCGGACCCGGCGACCTTCAGCGCCCGCGGCGCTGACGTTGAGGGGCTGATCGGGAGCAAGGGTGACGGGTGACCGATCCCATCCCCGTGTCGCCTTGTCGCCCACTCTCCCATTCGCTCAAGGCGCTGCGCGCCGTCAGCCGCTGAGCAAATCGCGCACCGCCGCGGCCACGTCGGTCTTCGGCACTTCGTTCTCGGTGCGGTTGGTGAGGTCGCGGATCTTCACGACGCCCTTCGCCATCTCGTCGCCACCGTAGATCAGCGCCATGCGCGCGCCCGAATCCGTCGCGGCCTTGAACTGTTTGCCGAAGGCCAGCTCCGCGAAACGCAGCACGTACTCTACCCGATAGCCCGCCGAGCGCAGCACCTGGATGTCGGGAAACGCCGCCGCACGGCCCTTCTCTCCGTCGATCACGCAGAACACGTCCGCGGCCGACACCAGCGGCGGCATCAGCCCGCGCTGTTCGAGCAGCAGGGCAAAGGTCATGTCGCCGATCGCGAAGCCGACCGCCGGCAGCTCCGGTCCGCCGAGCTTCTTCACGAGGTCGTTGTAGCGGCCGCCGCCCGCGATCGCGCGCAACTCGCCCTTCCGGTCGAACGCCTCGAAGACGAAGCCCGTGTAGTACGCCAGGCCTCGCACCACGCCGAGGTC
>CAIYFD010000099.1 GCA_903925425.1 uncultured Opitutia bacterium
AAAACCACCTGTGCTCACCCCAGCGTCCGCAGGTACTCGTACGTGTACAGGCCGCTGCTGTGGCCGTCGCTGAAGTGGAAGCACACGGCGTAGTTGCCGACGAGCTGCCAGGCCAGGACCTTGATGCCGGGGAAGGACTTGGTGCCGCCGCCGCCGTACTGCTGCCCGAAAATGTCTTTTTCCCCCATGTTGGAGGCGCTGGGCGAGGCGGCGCGGAGCTTCTCGAAGGGCACGTAGGTTTCAAGGCCGTCGCTCCACGCGACCGCGATCTCTTCTCCGACGATCTGGATGTTGGCAGGGGAAATCATGAGGCAGGAAGACAACGCTCAACGTTCAACGCTTAACGCTCAACGCTCAAGTAAGGCACCGGCCCTATGATCCAATCATCAGGCAGATCGCCACGATCACCGTCGGCACCAGGGCCCCCAGAGCCAACTTCAGCGGCGCCACGCCGGCACCGAAATGGCGGCCGAGAATGGCCAGCCCGGCGGGATTCGGCGCGTTCGCGATCACCGTGAGCCCGCCGCCGGCGACGGCGCCGGCGACGACCGCGTGCTTCAATGCGTCGGTAAAGCCCGGGACCAGCGTGGCGAGGTAGGTGATGGCGGCGTTGTCGTTGAAGGCGGTCAGGATCGTGGCGCCGATAAACAACGGTACCTCACCGAGCCGGCGCAGGATCGGCTCAATCCACCAGCCTTGGAGGCCGCCGTGGATGACGAGCCCGGCCAGGAAAAACCCGACGAGCACCGGCGGCCGCAGGTCGAGCGGGCTCTGGTGGTGCGCGGTGGCCTGGGCGAACGCCAGGTAGAACAGGAAGCCGCCAATGAACATCGCCGGGTGGTGCGCCTGCCAGACCGTGAACGCGAGGAAGCCGAGTTGCACGACCGTGATCCACGCCGGGGCGGCCGGCCGCGGCTCGGGTTGAGCCCTGGCGACGGACGCCAGCCCCGTGAGTTCGCGGCGGAATAATAGATAGTAGGCGAAGGTGGAGCCCGCGATGCCGAGGACGGCGCGCCAGCCGAACGTGGTGAACATGTGCCCGAGGCCCCACTGCCAGACTTGCGCCACCATGATCACCGGCGGGGCGGCGAAGTGGGTGAGGGTGCCGCCGACCGAAATGTTCACGAACAACAGTCCCAGCGTGGCGTAGGCGAGGCGCGGGCTCGGCTTCAGCTCGTAAAACTGCCGGCCGAGGAGCAGCGCGGCGATCGTCATGGCGGCCGGCTCGGTGATGAACGACCCGAGCAGCGGCGCGACCAGCAGGATCGAGAGCCACCATGCCGCCGGCGTGCCGCCGCCGAGGTCCGCCACCGCCCGGAGGCAGCGCTCGGCGAGGTCGAGCACGGGACGCGTGGCCGCCAGCGCCATGACCACGACGACAAACAGCGGCTCGGTGTAGCTGACATGGCCGCTCACGTAGTCGACCACGGCGCCCCAGCCGCGGAACCACGTGATCGCTGCGGCGAGCGCCACGACCCAGATCCCGAAGACCGCCTCGATCTCGCCGAAGAAATGCAGGATCTGGCCAGCGAAGCTCACCTCGGCGGGCTGGTCGCCGATCGGCGCCGAGGCTTTCGGTCCGAGCGTGGCGGCGTGGCGTTGCTCGATGACATGGGCGAGATGGCGAATCTTCGCGGTGAGGAAGGTGTGGACGATGGCACAGACAAAGATCACCAGGGCCGCCAGATTGAGTGGATCGGCCGCAGCCCGGGCCGCGAGCACCTCCCCAAGCCCCGCGCCTGCGGCGTCGGCGTATGAATCCAACGCCCGCGGCAGACCGCCGGAATCCACGGCCGCCTGCACCGTCCCGGCGAGGGCCGGCAGGGTGGACAAAGCGAGCAGGCGGCGCGGATTCACACGCCGAGCAAAAGTGACGCCCCGGCAAAGGCAATGGGATCAGGCGGCGTGAGCATCCCGTGATGGGGCGGTCTCGATGAGCCGCCCGCGATGATTTCCGGTCGGCGCGAATATTTCATGGATTGCCGGCCTTTCGGGGCTCTAGCCTCGATTCATCTTGTCCGACGAGCCGCCGACCATCGCCTACCTCTTCACGACGTTCCCGAAGCCCACGGAGACGTTTCTCCAGCGCGAGATCATTGCCATGCAGGCGCTCGGGGTGCGGCTCCGGATCTATTCCTTCTGGGGCGGCGGCGGCACCTTCCGGGGCATTCCGGTGACACCCTTCCCGAAGTGGAAGCTGGGCACACTGCTCTGGATGATCCCGTACGAGGGTTACCGCCGGCGCGAGGTCCTGAAGCAGCTCCTGCACGGCCTCTTCAGCCGGCGCGCGCCATCGTGGCTGAATTTCTGGGAGAACATGCTCGGCGCGGGTTTCGCCTGCCTCTGGGCTGGTGAGTTCCGGCGCAACCCACCGCAGTGGGTCCACGCCACGTGGGGCGGGGCACCCGCCACCGCCGCGTGGCTGCTCTGGCGGCTCGACGGCCACCGCTACAGCGCCGCGGCCCACGCCTACGACATCTATGAGCACGGCGGCGACTGGTGGCTCCGCGAGAAACTGCAGCACGCCGCCTTCATCCATACCTCGACGGAGATGGCGCGCCGTTCGTTGGTCGAGGCGGGATTGCCCGAGACGCAGATCCGTTGCATCCGCCGCGGACTCGACCGGCTCCTGCCGGTGAAGAAATTGCGCACCTCGCGCGATCCGCTGCGGCTCGTGTGTGTCGCCCGGCTCGTCGAGAAGAAGGGTCTCGACCGCCAGCTCCGGATCTACGCGGCGCTGCAGAAGGCCGGGGTGTTTTTCGAGGCCCGCATCGCCGGTGACGGCCCGATGCGTGCCGAGCTGGAGCGGATGGCCGGTCAGCTCGGGATCGGGGCCTCGGTGACATTCACCGGGCACCTGCCGCAGCACGAGGTCTGGAGCCTGCTCCAATGGGCCGACGTCCTCCTGCACACCGGAATCGTGGCCGCCAGCGGCGACCGCGACGGCCTGCCCAACGTGATTCCCGAGGCGATGTGCGTGGGCGTGCTGGTCGTGACCTCGCCCGCCGCGGCCACCACCGAGGCGATCACCGATGGCGCGACCGGACTCGTGGTCGGCGTCGACCAGACGGCCGGATGGGTCACCGCCCTGAAGCGGCTCGCGGCCGACGACGTGCTGGCCGAGAAACTGCGGATCAACGCGCGGCTCTGGGTGGAGCAGAACTTCAAGGCCTACGACAACGCCGCGCGCCTGCTGGTGCATTTCCACGCCGCGATCGCGCAGGAGAAGACCGCAAACAAACCTTTGGGGAGCGCGAATGGCCGCGAATAGCAGCGAATTTCCTGACCGCTCGGACGGTTGTGGGAGACAGATCTCCGGCATTGGCGTGCATTCACGTTTATTCGCGGTTCAAACTTCTGGTCAGGAGCCATGATTTATTTCGACGTCACCAAGACCGGATCGGCCGGGCATCGGTCGGGGTTGACCCGGGTGTCGTCGCGCCTCGCCGAGGAGCTGGGCGGGGCGGCCGTGGCGGTCGTCTGGGACGGCGGCATTCGTCCGGCCCAGGGCGGCGGCAAACTGGAACTGACACCGGCCGACTGGTGGCTTACCTCCGAGCTGTTTTCTGAGGAGGAGCGTCCCGGGATCGGGGCCTTCATCGCAGCGCACCCGTGCCGGCTCGCGGCGATCTTTCATGACAACATCCCGCTGCGCCTGCCGCATGTGACCTGGCCGCAGAGCGTGGCCCGGCATCCCGGTTACGTGAAGCTGCTCGGGGGCTTTGACCGGATTTGGGCGGTGTCGGATGCCAGCCGCGCGGATCTCATCGGCTTCTGGCAATGGCAGGGCCTTGCCAAGGCGCCGCCGGTCGAGGTGCTGGCGCTGGGATCGGATTTCAACCGCCAGCCACGTGAAACCAGGGTCGGTGCCGTGATGGAGCAACCGGGCCTGGTGTGCGTCGGCATCCTCGAGCCGCGCAAGAACCAGATCTTCCTGCTCGAAACCTGCGCGGGTCTCTGGGACGAGGGGATGGACTTCGCGCTGCATCTCGTCGGCCGGGTGAATCCGCATTTCGGCAAGCAGACCGTGAAGCGGATCGTCGCGATGCAAAAGTTGTACCCTGCGCTCCAGTTTCACGAGGCGGCCGACGACGAACTGCTGCGCCGGATTTACACGCAGGTGCGGGCCTCGGTGTTTCCCACCATCGCGGAAGGCTGCGGGCTGCCGTTGCTGGAGTCGCTCTGGCTGGGCGTGCCCTGCGTTTGCAGCAATTTGCCCGTGCTGCGCGAAAACGCCTCTGGCGGCGGTTGCCTGATGGCGGCTCCGGACGACCGGGCCGCGTGGCGCGCGGCGCTGCGGTCGGTTCTGACCGACGATGCGCTCCATGCTCGCCTGGTGCAGGAGGCTCTGGCGCGGCCGTTGCCGACCTGGGCGCAGGCGGCGGAAACGATCCGGCGGGGGCTGGGCTGAGGTTTGCGGGTAGGGCGGAGGCGGTGCCTCCGCCGCGATGTCGGATCGACGGTAGGGTTGCCGCGCTGCCGCGACCGCGATGCTCCTTCAATCCGGGCCGGCGCGGCGCGCCAGCCCTACCAGCGAACGCGTCAGAGCTTCTTAACCGCGTAGGCCATGGCCTCGGCGATGCGCTCGAGCTGCTCGTCGGTGTGCATCGCGGAGATCGCGGTGCGGATCAAGTCCTTGCCCGCCGGGACGGCCGGGGCGATGGACATGACCGTGAAGATTCCCTTTTCGAGGAGCGCCTTCCAGAAAGGGTAGACGCGCTCTTTCGAGCCGAGGACGATCGGCACGGCGGGCGTCTCGCTCTCCCAGAGGTCGAGGCCGAGGTGCTTGAGCATGGCGCGGTATTTCCGCGTGTTGTTCCAGAGGCGCACGTGATGCTCGGGCTCCGTCTGCATGACCTCGAGCGAGGCGATGGCGACGGCCGCCTGGCTCGGGCAGAGGGCGGCGCTGAAGATGGTTTGCTTCGAATGGCTGCGGAGATACTCGATGACATCACGCGAGCCGGCCACGAATCCGCCGGTGCTGGCGAGGCCCTTGGAGAGGCTGCCGCAGATGACGTCGACGCGTTCATTGAGTCCGAAGTGATCGACCGTCCCGCGGCCCTCGCGACCGAGGACGCCGAAGCCGTGGGCGTCATCGAGGATGGTGAAGCATTCGTGGGCCTCGGCGATCTCGGCGATCTCCGGGAGGCGGCAGATGTGGCCCTCCATCGAGTACACGCCCTCGACGACCACGAACTTCGGGGCCGTCGAGTTGATCGTCGTGAGGAGAGTACGGAGGTCGGCCGGGTTGTTGTGGGAGAAGCGCTCCACGGAGGCGTTCGACAGCCGGATGCCGTCCCAGAGGCAGGAGTGGATGTTCTTGTCGGCGAGGATCACGTCGCCCTTCTGGGCGAACGAGGCGATCGCGGACATGCAGGAGAGGTAGCCGGCCGAGTGCACGTGGCAGGCCTCGCGGCCCAGGAAGACGGCGAGCTTTTCCTCAAGGTCGAGGTGGTAGCGGCGCGAACCGTTGGAGGGGCGGGCGCCGGTCGTGCTGGTGCCCCATTTCAGCAGGGCCTCGCGGCCGGCCTCGATCACCTTGGGGTGGAAGGACAACCCGAGGTAGTCGTTGCTCGACAGCATGATCATGTCGCGCCCGTCGAGCCGGATGTTGGTGCCATTCTGGGCTTCCAAGGCGTGATAGTACGGCGCGTACCGGTGGCGCATCTTGGTCACGTAATCGTCCCGGCAACGCGCTAGGATCGGGCTCTTGGCCTTGGTGAAAATGGAGAACGCCATGCGGAGGCAAACGTGGGGGTCGCCCCCGGGATACGCAAACGCAAAGGCAGCAGCCCCCCGGTGGTCTCGGAAGTGAAAGCGAAAGAGGCGAGTGAGTGTGAAAGTGGCGAGAGGTCGCCCGGACTGGGCTGGCTCCGTCCCTGCGCTCACTTTCCACGTTCACTCACATTCACTTCCGGCTGAGCGTGCCGAGCCAGTCGGTGATCCCGCGGGTGTAATCGGCCCAGGTCGGAAAGGTCCGCTGGCGGGCTTCTTCGGCCAGCGCGGCAATCTTGGTGGGAGTGGCGAGCAGGGCTCCGATCGCGGTGGCGAGACTGGCGGCGTCGACGGAATCGAGCGGCACGCAACCGCCTCCGCGGGCCGACTCGCCCAGCGCACCCCGGCCCGAGCAAACGCAGGGGCGGCCGTGGGCGAGGCTTTCGATCACGGGAATACCGAAGCCTTCCATCACGGAAGGATAAACGGTGAACGCGGAGCCGGCATAGGCGGCATGGAGCGCGGCGTCATCCACCGGCCCGTCGTAACGCAGCGGCCGGCCGGCGGCCTGCAGGGCCTTGATGCGGGCCAGGGCCGGCGCGGCCGTTTCCGGGACGGCGGATCCGATGAGGTGCAGGCGGAATTTCCGCCCTGCGGCCCAAAGTGACTCGGCGGCCTCGAGGAGGGCGGCGTGGTTCTTCCGGCCCTCGATACTACCCACGGCAAGAATCACCGGCTCGCGCAGATCGCCCGGCAGCGGGGCGGCGAGGCCAGTCGGCAGGGAATCCACCCCGAGCCGGATGGCGACCACGGGCGGCGGATCTTCGACGCCCAGCCATTTCCAGTAGTCGACCAGCGTGTCGCGCGTGTCGTCCGTCGTGGCCGCGATGCCGTCGAATTGGAGCAGCTCCTGCAGGTACCCGGGATAACGACCGACGGTCTTCGACGGGGTCAGCTCCGGCAGGCGGAGCGCGATGGCGTCGTGAAAGACCGCGATGGCCGGACCCCGGACTTGGCGCCGTAGCTCCGGCAGGGCCAGGCCGACCGCGGGCGAGAAAAATTCGGGGACGATCAAGCCGGTGGCATCCTCCGGCAACCGCAGCGGGAGGGCGGAACCCCAGCCGAGCTTGCGCCGCCATTTGCCGGTGAACCGCGCGGACCACGGCCATTGGGCGCCGCGCTTCACGGCGGCGCTGCCGTTGGCGGTGAGGTTTTCCCGTTCCCAAGGAGCCAGCCGACGCCAGGTCCGCAGGTAGGGATCGTGGGTGATCACCTCGGCCGTGGCGCCGAGCCCGGCGTGCAGCGAACGCGCCACGCGCTGGATGCCGGTGCGCGCCTGGGTGTGGCTGGTGTGGCTGAGGTCGAGGAGGATCATGTCAGCGTCCGGCGGACTCCGTCAGCTTCTGGCGGATCGGAGCCAGTAGCCGTTTGATGCCGGGCTCAAGCAGATGGTCGCCGTCGTAGAATTCCGCGGCGGGCGTGCCCGCTTTCGCCGGGTCGTAGGATCCCGAGATGGTGATGCCGAGCTCGGCGGCCAGAGTCCGCACCCGGGACTCGATGGCCTCGAGCTGGCTGTCGGGCGCGGACTTGATCCGCGGGTGGATCACCGGGTGGTAGGGCGGAAGTACGAGCCAGACCTGCGCGCCGCTCTCGCGGTTCGCGCGGAGCCAGGCGGCGAACAGGTTCCAGAGCGTGTCGTCGATCCGGCGGTAGATGCCGTAGCGCTGCCGGTCGGCCTTCTGCACGAACTGCCGTACCGCCAGGTCCCGGACAGCCTCCAGGTCGGTCATCTGCGGATCGGGCACGGCGCGCCGGGCGCCATCGGCGCGGATCACCGGGGCCGAGAGGTCGGTGCGGTCGGTCACGTGCACGCTAAGCAGGTGCTCGTTCAACCACGCGTCGGCATTGAGCAGGATGGGATCGAGGTTGAAGCGCGCCGCGGGCGAGGGTGAAGCGGCGGCGGCCACGCGGCCGGCGAAGAGGTGCGACGGCGTGGGCCGTGATTTTTCCAGGCGCTCCTCGATGCGGAGCAGGTCACTGCTGCGCAGGCGCCACGCGCCGTAGTCGGTGTCGGCGTCGAAGAACCACGGGTCGACGAAGATCACCCAGTGTTTCGGGTGGAGCCCGCGGGCCGTGAGGATCTCGGTCGTCACCAGATGGTCGGGCAGCGCACTGCCCGAGACGGAGAAATTCATCGCGGAAAGCGGCCCGAGATCATCAGCCCCCACGCTCAGACTGTGGCTCGATCCGATGATTGCGACGTCCGGCGCGGCCGGCATCAGCTCGGCGGTGTTCCAGCGCAGCATCCACTCGTTGACGTTGCCGGCGAGGGTCACGGTCTGGCCCCGGGCAATGGCGTCGGCGAGTTTGCGCTCGAGTACAAAACGGTCTGGCGCCGGCCGGCGGGCGAGCGTGACCGAGGCCAGGCCCACCACGGTCGCGGTGACGACGGCGGCGGCCAGCAGGGTGGTGATGTAGATTCGGGGCCGCATCGCTCAGAATTGGAAATACAGGAAGGGCGACGACCGGGCGAGGGCGGCGATGGCCAGCGCCAGCATGGCCCCGGCGCACACGGCCCGGGACCAATGCAGGGGGCGCCCGGCCGGGGCGAGGGCGGCATCCTGGCTCGCGGGGCCCGGCGTGACTTCGTCCGCGCTGACGCCGAGGAAACGCAGCAGGAGCGGGCCGCGCACGGCGAGCAGGCCGGCCGCGAGCAGCATGAGCAGGGCGGTGGGCGTGACGGTGAGATTGGGGAAGAGCCCGCGAGCCCGGACCACGGGGGCCAGCGAGTTGACCCAATCGCTCCACGCGACGGGCACGGTGATGCCATGCAGGCCGATCAGGCTCTCGCCCAGCAGGCGGGCGGAGAGGAGGTCGGGGGCGCGGAACAGCACCCAGCCGAAGAAAACGGCGAGCAGCGTGAGGGCGTGGGCCCACCGCGGGGCGGCCCCGTCGGTTTCCTCGGGGGCGGCCCCGGCGCGCCGGCGCCACAAGTGATTCACGCACAGGGCGACGCCGTGCCACGTCCCCCAGAGCACGAAGGTCCACCCGGCGCCGTGCCAGAGTCCGGCGAGCACCATCGTGAGGAAAAGGTTCAGGAGCTGGATGCGGTAACCCCGGCGGTTGCCGCCGAGCGGGATGTAGACGTAGTCGCGCAGGAACGCCGACAACGTGAGGTGCCAGCGGCGCCAGAACTCGATGATGCTGCCCGCGGTGTAGGGCGCGAGGAAGTTGACCGGCAGGCGCAGCCCGAAGAGGAGGGCGAGGCCGAGCGCCATGTGCGAATAGCCGGCGAAGTCGTTGAGCAGTTGCACGCCGTAGGCCGACACGCCGACCCAGGCCTCGATGAAACGCAGCCGGGTGCCGTACGCGGCGAGGCCGAACGCACTGTCGGCGAGGGGCGCGAGCGTGTCGGCGATGATGCATTTCTGGAAAAGGCCCGCGGCGAAGAGGGTCAGGCCCAGGGCGAGCTTGCGGCCGTCGGGCCGCCAGCGGGTGGCGTCCTGCAGCTGGGGGATGAACTCGCCGTGGTGGACGATCGGGCCCGCGATCAGCTGCGGGAAAAACATCACGAAGAGCGCAAAGTCACCGAACCGCACGTTTTTCACCTGGCCGCGCCACGCGTCGACGAGGAAGGCGATTTTCTGGAACGTGAAAAACGAGATGCCGAGCGGCAGGACGATCTTCAGGACCGGCAAGGCGGCCGGCAGGAGGGAATTCACGTTGCCCGCGAAAAAATTCCAGTACTTGAAGAAACCGAGGAGACCGAGGTTCCACGCCAGGCCGGTGATGAGCCAGGCGCGCCGGCCCGGGGCGGCGGCGTGCGCGAGCCGCCGGCCGAGACCGAAGTTGACCAGCAGCGAGAGGACCAGGAGCGGGGCGAAGCGCCAGTCCCACCACGCATAGAACCCGAGGGAGGCAAGCGTGAGCCAGGCGGCCCCCATCCGGGGTCCGCCCCGGCGCTGGAGGAGGAACCAGACCGCCCAAGTGATGGGGAGGAACACCGCGAGGAACTCGGGGGAGTTGAACCTCATGCGGCGGGGAAGACGGTGGGTGGCGGGGACAGAAGCATCGAGAGCGGCGAACGCTCGCCACAGGAAGCATGCAGATAATTCCGGGGCCAAGCCGGAATTCCAATCACTTCGCGGTGTTCCGCGCCGGCCGCCTCAAGACTTGTCGGCGTACCGGAAGCGGATGGCCCAGAGATCCCAGGCCGGCCAGATCTCGTAGCGTGGGCGCTTCAGGGCCCGGACCGGTGCGGACGCAGGGAAACGGATTTCGAGCTTGGCGCGGGGCGAGCGGTTCCAGAGTTCGCGGGGAATGGTGACGGCCAGATCGCCGCGCTCGCCAGCTTCGACCTTGCCCACGGTCTCGCCGTTGAAGAGCACCTCGCCGGGCTGGGTTACCGGGACGTCTTTGTGAGTGGCAGCGGCGTCGAGGAAGATCTTCACGTCGCGTTCCGCGGGCTCGGGTTGGAAGAGAAAGGCGAGGCGCGGCAGGACGGTGGAGGCGTGGTCCTTGTTGCCGACGGTCAGTCCGCTCACGAGGTGCCGGAAACCGTTCTGGCCGGACTTGAAGTCCAGCACGCCACCCTGCGGTTTCACCGGTTCCAGTTTCTGATGGATCGCGAGGGCGACGGATCCGGGGGCGCTGAAGGCCAGGTCGCCCGGTTCCGGGACGGTGATCCACCAGACGTTGGTCTTTTCCTCCGGATTGGCGCCGAGGAGCGTCTGGTCGTGCGTCCGGCCGAACATGTATTCCCAGTACGGGTTGACGTAGTAACGGATGCCGCGCCGCTGGAGCTCGACCGCGATGCCGGCGACGGTCGGCCAGTCGCGGTGTTCAAAGACCAGGAGCTTGGGCTTGCCGGACGTGTCGGCCTGCAGCGCCGCGGTGACGCCGGCGAGAACGCCCTCGCCATTCTCTCCGGTCGAAAGCCGCGGCAGACGGAAGGACCAGGTGAAGACCACCGCGGCCACCGCGCAGAGCGCGGCGACCACGGCGGGGGTGGCGAGGCGTTCACAGACCTGCGCCGCCAGCCCGAGGGCCAGCAGAGCCCCGAAGTAGTACACCGCGTAGTAGAAGATGCCGTTGAAGTGGTACATCAGTCCCGCCTGCGCCAGGCCCCAGAGCAGGCAAACCCCGATGGCAGCGACGAGGAAACTGTAGGCGATGGCCAAGAAACGGCCTTCGCCGTCCCTGAGGCGGCGGCGGTTCATCCAAGCCAGCAGCGGGGGGAGGGCGAGGATCGCGGCCCAGAGGGCGATGCGTGGCGCATGGGCCTTGAGAAATGCTGGGGCGAGCGAGACCGGCCGCACGGCGGCCGGATCCGTGGGATCGGCCTGAGGGAAAAGAAACTCCTGGGTGGAGGTCGTGGTGGCGAAGGTCAGGAAATACTCGGCCGACTCGAGGGCGGACTTGCTGCCGGTCTCGTCGCTGGTGTTCGAATAGAAGCGGCCGAGGATGGTGGCGACGTTGCTGCGGGTGCCGAGCGTGGCGACGTCGATGGCGAGCGGGGCAAGGAAGAGCAGGGCCAGTCCGGTGCTCCCGAGAAACGCCGGCCGGTGGGCCCGGAAAAATTCGCGCCAGGAGAGGGCGCGCTCGTGCCGACGCCACACCAGCAGCGCGAGGCCGCCGAGGGTTCCGACAAAGAGCGGCTGCGCCACGTGGCCGTGGAAGAGAAACCCGCCGCTCAGGGTCGCGATGACGAGGTGGCTGCTCCGCCCGGTGGCCACGGAGACGCTGGCCGCCAGGAAGCAAAGCGCCGGCATCAACAGGACCCACGGCGGCCAGATGCTCATGAACGGCCCCGGGCTGGGGGCGATCGCGGCGGAGATCGCGCCAAACTGGAAGGCGCCGGCGAGCAGCGCGAGCGGGAGGAAAGCGCGCCAGGGCAGGTGGGCCGTCAGGACGGCGAGGGCGAGGGAGTAAAAGAACACCTGCACCAGCATGCTGGTGAAAATGTGGGCGTTGCCTGGGGCGGGACAGACCGCCAGCAGGCGGTGGCAGACGGCTTCGCCCGCGGCGTAGACATAGAAGAATGCCGGACCGGGGTGGTTGAACTCCCAGCGCGAGTAATTGCCGTAGAGTTCCTCAAAGTGTCCCGCGTTGTCGATCTGCAGGGCGTTGACGGCGGAGTCGCCGGTCTCGAGGAAGGGCGTCCGGAAATACTGGTCGTAACCCGCCGCCCCGAGGGCAAACGCCAGCCCAAGAAAGAGGGCCAGGGCGGTCAGCCAAGTGGAGCGGGTGCCGGAAGCGGTAGGCATGGGGCCCAATCGATGTGCGGAAGGAAACGCCGCGGCTCAACAGTGGATTTCCGGAGCCTCTTGGTGCGGCGGCGACTCCGCTCGCGGCCGGCCGGGCTTTTCGCCGGGTATGAGTTCGTCGGCACGACGCGGACGAAGTCCACATCGTGACACGGTCAGATCGGGATTCCCTGCGATCAGACCCGGGCGCTCGCCGCCGGCCTTTTTCCATCCGCCGGCTTGGGCGTGATGGCCACGACCGGCGGCGTCACTTCAAGCGGCGGCGCGCGGAAAACCCGGCGGTTCCATTGCGCGTCGCCGCGCGAAACGGTCCGCACAAACGCGGGACGCTCCTCGGCGGCGTGGGGACGAATGAATGGAAGCGGGAAGGGCATGGGGTGGAGGATGGGTTGACTGCATCGTCCCAAAAAAGTTGCCGCGATTTGCAGAAAATCGTCAGCCGCGCGGGATTTCGCCAAACCCTGAAATCGCACTTGCACCGCTTTGGCCCAGAACTACAACTCCCGGGCTTACCTCTGTTTGTTAACCCTCCCCCCAAGATTCCACATGGATAAAAACACACGACTGTTAGCGGCGAGTGTCATCGCTGTTCTCACCACGGCCTTCGGATTCATTGTCCGCGCCTTCCTCCTCACTACTTGGGGAACCGAGATGAATCTGAGCGCCACCCAGTTGGGTGTGCTCAACGGTGCGGGCCTGTTTCCCTTCGCGCTCAGCATTATTTTCGTCTCCCTCTTCGTCGACAAGATCGGCTATGGGCGGGCGATGGCGCTGGCCTGGGTGGGTCACGTGGCTTCGGCGATCATCACGATGACCGCGCATTCCTACGCCCAACTCTATCTCGGCACCTTCCTCTTTGCGCTGGCCAACGGCGTGGTTGAGGCGGTCACCAACCCGGTCGTCGCGACGCTTTATGCGAAGGACAAGATCCGGTACCTGAATATCCTTCACTCCGGTTGGGCCGGCGGCCAAGTCATTGCCGGCCTGCTCTTCATCGCCCTCGGTACCATCGCGTGGCAGTGGAAAATCGGCATCTTCCTCGTTCCGGCCGTCGTTTACGGCGTGATGATGCTGGGCTGCAAGTTCCCGGTCAACGAGCGCGTCACGGCGGGTGTTTCGTACACCGACATGCTCAAGGAGTTCGGTTGGGCCGGCTGCCTGCTGATTTCCTATTTCACCGCCTTGGCGGTTGACTCAGTGATGGGTGTGTTCGGTTCCAGCCTGTCGAACGCGGTGGTGTGGACGATCACCCTCATCCCCACGATCATCTTTGCCATCAAGATCAAGAGCTTCGGCCGACCGATGTTCGTGTTCATGCTCGTCATCATGATGCTGCTGGCCACGACCGAACTCGGCACCGACGGCTGGGTGACCAACCTCCTGACCCCGATCCTGGGCAGCAACGGCACCTACGTGCTGATCTACACTTCGCTTCTCATGGTCATCCTGCGCGTCTTCGGCGCCGGCCCGCTCGTGCGCAAGTTCGGGCCCCTCGGCCTGCTTGCCGTTTGCTCGCTGATCGCGGCGGTCGGTCTCATCGTTCTGGCGAATGCCGGCACGGGTGCAGGCATGATCTTCATCGGCGCCACCCTCTACGGCGTCGGCAAGAGCTTCTTCTGGCCCACCACCCTCGGCACGGTTTCGGAGCAGTTTCCCCGTGGCGGCGCCCTCACCCTCAATGCGATGGGTGGCATGGGTATGATCGCGGTTGGCGTGCTCGGCGGACCCTTCCTCGGCGCGTTGCAGGACAAGAAGGTTGATGTGACCGTCATGGCGACCAATCCGGCCATCCACAAGACGGTCATGAAGCCGGAGACGACCTTCCCGCTCATCCGCGGTCTTAATATTGGCGTTACGTCCCAGGCCCTCGATGAGGCGGCTTACGCCAAGGTGGATGCCAAGGTGAAGGCCCCGATCGATGCGGAGCTCGCCACCGCTAAGCAAAAGCTGCTCGTGCAGTTCGCCTACCTCCCGATCCTCATGGCCATTGGCTTCGGAATCCTCGCCTTCTACTTCAAGTCGAAGGGTGGGTACAAGCCGGTCGATATCGCCGCCAGCGGCGGCCACTAAGCGTTAAGTAACGCCACAAGCTTCAAGGGCCGTGCTTCACTGCACGGCCCTTTTTTTTGGCAAAAAATAACCCGGCCGTGACGACGCGCCTGGGCCGCCTGGATGCAGGCGGGAAGGGCGCGGGACGTCGCGGCCGGGGTGATTCAGGCGGCTCGGCGGGCACCGAGCACGCCGGCGTTCCGTTTCGGAATCGTCAGCGTGAGGATGCCCTCGTGGATCTCGGCCCGGATCTCCGGGTAGGAGAAGCCGTGCCCCAGCCGCAGTTTGAGGCGGTAGTCCTTCTGGACCGCCTCAAGGTGGAGCGCCGTCCAGTTGGGACGGACGAAGTGCTTTTTGCGGGCCGTCACCGTCAGGTCCGGGCCGCGGGCCTCGATCTCCACGCCCGAGGCCGCAGTGCCGGGGACGTAGATGACCAGGCTGAGCTCGTCCGGCAGGTCACGGCAGTCGAAGTTCGGCCGGCGAAACGACAGGGTCGTTTTGCTCGGGCTCGGTCTGCGGCTGGTGGTTGTCAGGGCTGCGGTCATGGTGTTCATGGCGAAAAAGTGATGGTGGGTTGGGAAAAGCAGGAGCTTCTCGGGGGTCTGGGACCTCCGGGCTTCAGGTGGGCTAAACGGGTTCCGTTGAGTCGGAGGTTTAGGCCTGAAAGCCCGCGCCGGTCTGAATGTTCCACTGCTGGACGACCGGATGCATCTGGCCACGGCAGGAGCAAACGACGGCCTTCGTGAACGAAGTGCCGGCGGAGCCGTGGAGATGTTTGAACTGAGCGGTCATGGGAACGAGGTGACACGGTGCATGATGCAGCCGGCGTGCCAAGTGCCAATTTATGGCAACCGCCCCGGATTGCGTCATACGACCGCGCCAATCAGCCTGCCCGCATGCCGAATTTCACCGATGCCACCGCCACGGTCGCCCAGCTCAAGGCCCGCCTCGCCGACTTTGTCCGCGAGCGGGATTGGGAGCAGTTTCACGCCCCGAAGAACCTCAGCATGGCGCTCGCCGCCGAAGCGGGCGAATTGATGGAGCATTTCCTCTGGGCGACCCCGGAGGAGTCGCGGACCCGGGTGCAGGATCCGGCGCACCGGGCTAAAATCGCGGAGGAGCTCTCTGACGTCGTGATCTATGCCCTCGAGTTCGCCAATGCCACCGGGATCGACGTGGCCGCAGCGATCGAGGCGAAGATCGAAGCTAACGCGCAGAAATACCCGGTGGCCAAGGCCCGCGGGCGCTCCGAGAAGTACACGGAGCTTTGAAAAGATTGATTTTGAATTCCCGATT
>CAIYFD010000100.1 GCA_903925425.1 uncultured Opitutia bacterium
CGTTTCCTGCTCGAGGCGATCCCCGAGGTGCTGGAGCTGAAGAAGGCGCACTACCGGCTCTTCCGCTCGTCGTTCCCGGAGATCGAGATCCGCTCGGTGACCTCCGGTTTCCCGTCACGCGAACTCGGCGTCAGCATCACGCATCCCGCCTTCCCGCACGAGATCAACAAGGTCTGGGAGGTCGTCGAGGGGCAGCCCTCGGCCATCACGCAGCTCTATTGGTCGCTCGGCCTGGTCCCGATGATGGTCGGCGACCACTGGTCCTTCGTCCTCGACGTGCTGTTCACCGGCCTCACGCAGGCCGGCATCCGCTACCACGAGGCGACGAACATGCCGTTCTGGAAGATCGACAAGTTCCTCCGCCGGGTCGTCGGGCCCAATCCCTTCCGCGCCCACGACGTCATCGGCGCCAAGGGTTCGAATTTCCTGACCTGGTCGTGCCTCGAGCATCTGGGGCAAAACTACGGCGGCCTGTTCACGCCGACGGCAACGATGACCGCGCGGAAGGACAGCGGACAGGAGTGGTATCCGCCCGCCCATCTCCGCCCGATGGTCAACTGGACCCTCGACACCGCCGGGCAGGACGACCTCCGCACCTGGATTCTCGGCCCGCTCTTCCAGATGACTGCGCTGATGATCCACGAGAAACGCGCGCAGCTCGCCCAGATGAACGCCATCGGCGAGATCTGCGCCCAGTTCACCGGCGGCCTCCCGCTCCTGATGCGCCAGGCCGGCGCGGAGAATGTCATCCGGACCGTCGAGGCCTACCACCGCCTCCATCCCGCCGCCGCGAAAAGCCCATGGCACCCGGAGGTGCTCGATCAGCTGGGCGGAGCCGAGTGGCAGCAGCTTTACGTCAACGCCGAGCACGATGGCCGCGTGGGCGTCATCACCCTCGGCCGTGAAAGTTACAGCCATGAGGTGAACGCCGAACTCAACCGCGCGATTGACTGGCTCAAGGGGCAGAAGATCGACCGCGTGATCGTCACGGGTGATTTCCATCTCGCCGGCCAGCTCGTCGGGGCCGACACCACCAACTTCTATCCGGCGCTCGAGGATCCGGCCCAGGGCATCGCCATCAGCCGCACCTGGTCCCTCACCGCCCGCCGGTTCCACACCGAGTTCGGCACTTCCGTCGCCTTCATCAACGGCAAACGCTGCCTCGGCGGCATGCTCGAGCTGCTGGAGCACTGCCATTACGTGGTGGCGCTCGACAGCTGCGACCTCGGTATGCCGGAGGTTACGCTCCCCGTGGTTCCCGGCATGGAGGGCTGCCACTGGGTCTTCCGCAAAACACCGCCGGCGCTCTGGCCCAAGCTGCTCGAACTTCTGCTGGAGGGGAAATCGATCAAGGCGAAGGACGGCACCGGCTGGCTGGTCGACTTCGCCGGCCCGATGACGGACGCGATCAAGACCTGCTGGCAGATCGCCCAGGGCGATACGTCCGTCACCAAGCGCCCCTTCAACGAACGCAAACTCGAGGGCGTCACCCGCACCCTGCCCGCGCTCCCGGCCGCCGCCCCGGCCACCGAGGTCGCGCGGCGGGCGATCCTGCGCACGGTCGAGGCGGCCTGCGGCGCCAGCCTCGCCGAGGCGCTGGAAATCCAAGCGCAACTCTCGGCCGAGTTCATGGGCAGCCCGGAAGTCCGCCAAGGCCGGGTGGGCGAAGCCTACGCCAAGTTTCAGGCCTGACGCCCGCCCGCTTTTCCTCCCGTCTGCTTCGGCCGCGAATCATGACCGACCCCGCGTACCCCACCCCGTCGCTCAACCGCCTGCTCCGGCCCCGCTCGATTGCCATCGTCGGGGCCTCGGCGACCCCGGGCGCCCTCGGTGCCTCGGTGCTCTCCAATCTGGAACGCGCCGGTTACGGGGGAGAAATCCATCTCGTCAACCCCAAGCGCGCCGAGATCGGCGGGCGCAAATGCTGCGGCTCGGTCAGTGAACTTCCCCCGGGCGTCGACGTCGCGGTGCTGGCCATCCCGCGCGCCGCGGTGCTCGAGACCGCCCGGGAGCTCGCCGCGCGCCAGGTCGGCGCGATCATCGTCTTCTCGGCCGGCTTCGCCGAGGGAGGCGAGGCGGGCCTCGCTGAGCAGCGCGAGCTCGCCCGCCTCTCCCGGGAACATGGTTTTGTCCTCGAGGGGCCGAACTGCCTCGGCTTAGTCAACTTCGTTGACGGCGTGCCTCTCACCTTCATCGAGATGCCGGCCGAGAAACTCGGCGACCGGCCCGGCATCGGCATCATCTCGCAAAGCGGTGCCATGGCCGCGGTGCTGGAGATCAACCTGCTCGCCCGCGGCCTCGGCCTTTCGTTCTCGATCTCGACCGGCAACGAGGCGGCGACCGGCGTGGAGGACTTCACCGAGCACCTTGTGGACGATCCCGCCACCCGGGTCATCGCGCTGATCGTGGAGCAATTCCGCCAGCCCCGCCGTTTCCTCGCCGCCGCCCGCCGGGCGCGCGCCGCCGGCAAGCGGATCGTCCTGCTCCATCCGGGCCGTTCCCAAGCCGCCCGGGCTTCTGCCACCACGCACACCGGCGCCATGGCCGGTGACTTCGAGGTCATGCGCACGAAGGTCGAGCACGCCGGGGTGCTGCTCGCGTCCGGACTTGAGGAATTCGGCGATGTCCTCGACCTCGCGCTGCGCTGCCCGTCCCTGGCGGGAGGCGGCGCCGCGGTGCTGACCGATTCCGGCGCCTTCAAGGCCCTCACGCTCGATTTGTGCGAATCCATCGGCCTGGCGCTGCCGGAACCCGCCGGCGAATGTGCCGCGCGCCTGCGGGCGGCGATGCCCGACTTCATTCCCGTCAGCAACCCGCTCGATCTCACCGCCCAACCGCTGGTTGATCCCGACCTCTACCGGCGGACGCTCGCCCCGCTGTTGGACGACACTCTTTTCGGCTCGATCGTGCTCGGCATCATCCAGACCGACCCCACCACCGCTGGACTGAAGTTCCCTCCCCTGCTCGCCGCCCTGCGCGAGCGCCGGCCGGCCAAGCCGGTCATCTTCGCCGGTCTCGACGAGGGCGCGGCCGTGCCGCCGGAATACATCCGCGACCTGCGCGCGCTGGGCGTGCCTTATTTTCCCTCCCCCGAGCGCGCCTTCCGGGCGCTCGCGCGAACGGCCGAGTGGGCGGAACGCCCCGCGGCGACGACAACCACCCCGCTGCGCGCCGAGGGCCTGCCCCCGGCCGACGGCGTGGTCCCCGAATACCGGGCCAAGGAAATTCTCGGTCGTTTGGGCATCCCTTTTCCTCGCGGCCGTTTCGTGACCAACATCGAGGCCGCCCAAAAGGCCGCGGCGGAGATCGGCTTCCCGGTCGTGCTCAAGGCGCAGTCCGCCGAGCTCAGTCACAAGAGCGATGCCGGCGGCGTCATCATCGGCTTGGTCGATGCCAGCGCGCTGTCAGCGGGCTGGCATCAGCTCCACGCCAACCTGGCCCAGCATCGGCCCGGCCTCGTCATCGACGGCGTCCTCGTCGAGGCGATGGGCCGGCGCGGCGTCGAGCTCATCATCGGCGCACGCAACGATCCCGAATGGGGCCCGGTGATCCTCACCGGTTTCGGCGGCGTCACAGCCGAGATCCTGCACGACGTCCGGCTGCTGCCACCCGACCTCCCGCCCGGCGCCATCGTCGCCGAGCTGGACCGGCTCAAGCAGGCACCGCTGCTCCGCGGCTTCCGCGGTTCACCCGCCCTCGACGTCGGTGCGGTCGCGGAAATCATTGCCCGACTCGGACGCCTGATGCTCTCCGAGCCGTCGATCGCCGAAATCGATCTCAATCCCGTACTCGTCTATCCCCAAGGCGAGGGAGCAGTCGCGCTCGATGCGCTGATGCTCACGCGGAAACTGAACGGATAGTCCTCACCAAGGCTCTGACGGACCAAACAAGTCGTGCCCTGACCGCCGACAGATTGCGCGACGACACCGCGTTCCCGTTTACCCATTCATGAGGCAGGCTCCACCGGCTGCCGCGGGCTAGGCCCGGGCGTTCATCGCCGGCGGAATTCCAGTTGTTTGCGGGTCTTCTCCAGTTCGATGGAAAGCTCCTTTTCGTTGGGCAAGGCGGTCAGATATTCGCGGGTGAGCAGCTTGGTGGGCAACGCGCCGGTGGCGTACCGGACCAAGGCTTCGCCCTTGGCCGAGCAGAGGATGACACCCACCGGCGGATTTTCGCCGGGTCGCACCCAGTGCTCCTTGGCGTAGTTGAGATAAACATGCATCTGCCCGGCATCGGCATGGGTGAAACGGCCGAGCTTCAAATCGAAAATCGCGAGGCAGCGCAGGCGGCGGTGAAAGAAGAGCAGATCCACCCGATACCATTCGTCGTCGATGCGCAGCCGCCGTTGGCGTCCGACGAAGGCGAAGTCGCTGCCGAGTTCGAGCAGGAAGGACTCAAGGTGGCGAACCAGGGCCTCCTCCAACTCGCTCTCGGAGTATTCGTCGCGCAGACCGAGAAATTCGAGCACCAGGGGATGCCGGACTTCCTCGTCGGCACTGACCTCGTCGCCGGAACGAGGCTTGGCACCCTTGGCGAGCATGCCGCGTTTGTCGCGGGAGAGCGCGGTGCGTTCATAGAACTGAGTATCGATCTGACGCTGGAGCTGGCGCACCGACCAGCCGCCGCGCAGCGCCTCGGTATGGTAGAAGGTCCGGGCCTCCGCACTCCGCGCGGTAAGCAAGAGAACGTAGTGCGACCAAGGTAGCGGGAAGGCACGGGCAAGGTCAGGCAGGGCAAGACTTGGCGCCCGCAATTTACCCGACACCGTCGGGCAAATCGATGGTGGCGGTGTTCCCACCGGGCTGGATTCTCCCGACAGTGTCGGGAGAATCGCCGCGGGAGATTTGGCAGACAGTGTCTGCCAAATCTGCTCGGGAGAGAATCGCTGATAGAAGGAGCGCATATTCTGCAAACTTCTCTGGGAGAATCCCCGGCCAAACTTCTTGGCAAGATCCGCGGCCAAGCGCGATAGCAACTCCTCACCATACTCTGCCCGTTGCGCGCCACCCTGCTCGAACTCCACGATGCGCCGGCCGATTTCCCAGTAGGTCGCGGTCATGATGACATTGACGGAGCGGGCGCTGGCGCGGCGGGCCGTTTCCAGCAGCTCGCCAATGCCCCCGACCAGGCCGGAATAGATCCGGGCCGCGGGCGGAGCGGATTTCGCGCGCTGGGCTCGCGCTGATGGATTTCGCAGCGAAACAGGCATGGTTCGGTCCATACCCCCTATAACGCAGAAACCGTCCCCGATCTTTCACCCAATCGACCGCCCGGCCCACTTTTCTGACGAACTACGGTCTGTCCCTCAGAGCAGGCCCCTCAGCCACCCGCGGAGGGATTGAGCGCCTGTAGAGAGAATTGCCTGACCTTGTTAGGCTCGACCTTCGGCTCACACTCTCGGGGTCACTGGTCCGATTCCTGTAGCGTCCAGAAAACTGCCAGACTGCCACGCTACTTCTTGGGTGCAGACGGCTGTACAGCTTCCTTTGGCGCCGGTGTCCGCTGGACGGCCGTGGATTTTACCCACTCGGCGATGCCAGTAACCTCTATGATGAGGTCCGGGAGGTCACGTTCGATGTAGGGCTCTCCCGGAACTCCTCCGACCTTTTTGGAACGGCCATCCTGCGCAACCGTAAGAAAATACGACGGAAAATCGGCTGGGATTGGCCCGATCACGTCGCCGTTCTCCTTCATCTTGCGGCCATCGCTCGTGCCGTCGATCATCATGAAATTCAGCTCCTTGATCTTCTGGAAAAGCGGCGCGACTTGAGATGGTGGCACCTTCTTGGTGGCTGGACCCGTCAGAACAACGTTTTTCCCGCCGTTATATGTCACGGTTCCATCACTCGAAATCGCAACCTTGTACGAGGGACAACGACCAAAGCACTCTACGCGCTCATATGTTACTGAGCTGGGAACGTCGCTGGTTGCCGATTCCCCCGCCAGCGCTACGCCGGCTGTCGCGACGAATGCGAGAACGCTCCAAAATCGGACAGGGCTCATCCTTCCTAAATACACGTTCCCATCGGCGGGTCAAAGTTGAAGGGGAACCGATTTATAGCTCCGCAACCAAACAGCAACCGCGCCAGCGCTCACCTATGGCGATGAGTGACTCCTGTAGGGTCCAACCTTCGGCAATTCATTCGACCGCATGAGTCCGGTTCAAAGCACGCGGTAGAAGCGGAGCACGACTTCCGTCGGGTAGCGTTCGCCGACGCAGACGAAGATCGCCCGCGTCATCCA
>CAIYFD010000101.1 GCA_903925425.1 uncultured Opitutia bacterium
GCTCGACAGCAGCTCGACGTCGAACTTGGCGGCCGTCGACGCGTTCTTGTACTCGCCCGTGATCTTGACCTCGTTCTTGTCGCCGGCCGGCGTCTCCTTGACGGCGGCCTTCAGCGCGAGCTCCTTGACGACGGCCTGCGACATGGTCAGCTCGGCCTCGAGCTCGTTCTTCGTCTTGGCGGCAGTGTTCTGGTAGAACAGGCCGAAGCTGCCGGGCCAGGCCTCGTTCGCGAGGTGGAAGGCGGCCTCGATGCTGGACGGATCGTGGCGCTGGGCGTCCTCGGGGGAGCCGTCTTGCTTCTTCACGTCGACGGTCTTGAAGGTGCCGCCCTTGCGGGGCACGGAGGAGTCGAAGGCACCCTCATAGAACTCGACGCACTCGGAGAGGATTTCGACCACGGAGAAGCCCTTGTGCTTGGCGGCCTGCAGCATCATGTCGACCATGTGGTTGACCTGCGTGGCGTGGCTGCGGGCGACGAAGGTGGCGCCGCTGTTGACCAGCGTGCGCATCGGGTTGATCGGCTGGTCGAACGCGCCCCAAGGATCGGTCTTGGACTTGAAACCGATCGGCGAGGTCGGGGAGGTCTGCTTCTTCGTCAGGCCATAGACGGAGTTGTCCATGATGACGTAGGTGAGATTGAAATTCTTGCGGGCGGTGTGGACGAGGTGATTGCCGCCGATAGAGAAGCCGTCGCCGTCGCCGCCGAACACGAAGACATGGAGGTCATCGCGGCCGAGGCTGATGCCCGCGGCGAAGGGGAGGGAGCGCCCGTGGATGTAGTGGCCGCCGTGGGTGTTGACGAAGTACGGGAAGCGCGAGGAGCAGCCGATGCCGGCGAAGGTGATGATCTTCTCCTGCGGGTAATTGAGTTTCTCGAGGACCCGGTAGAACGCGGCGAGCACGGCGAAGTCACCGCAGCCGGGGCACCACGTGGGGTGGTCGGCAGTGAGGGCCTTCTTGGTGAGCGGGGCGCCCGGAGCGGGCGGCAGAGTGGCGACGGCGGTTTCGGACATGGTCGGGTGGTAAGTTTGAAGGTGGGGGCTTATTTCGTGGCGAGGGCGCTCTGGCGGGCGGTGCCGAGCGTGGAGTCGAGCGCCTGGCTCTCGATGTGGCCGGCGACACCGGCGACGATCTCGCTCACCTTGAAGGTGAGGCCGTCGGTCTTGGTGACACTGACGATGGCCGGGTTGGCGTAAGCGGCGCGGAGCATCATGGTGAGCTGGCCGTAGCCGTACATGCCCTCATCGTTGAGCTCGGCGACCACGACCCGGTGGTACTTGGCGAACGTCTTGTCCAGGCCGAGGGGGAGCGGGTGAATGTGGCGGATGTGGAGGTGACCGGCCTTCACGCCGGCCTTGGTGATGCGGCCGAGCGCCTCGCGGGCGGGGCCCCAGCTGCTGCCCCAAGTGACGAGGAGGACTTCGCCGGACTCGTCGCCGGTGAGCTCGGGTGCCGGCAGGGTGGCGGCGAGGGCCTTGAACTTCTCGCGGCGCTTCGTGGTCATCTTCTGGTGGAGGGCGGGGCTGCCGGTCGGGTGACCGAACTCGTCGTGCTCCAGGCCGGTGACGGTCGGGTACTTGCCCGAGCCCATGCGGGAGCCGGGGGGCGCGTGGCGCGTGATGGCGTCGAGCGGGTAGGGCTTGAAGGAGGCGGGGCGCTCGGCGAGGTCGATCTTGGTGCCGACCATGAGTGCCGCCAATTCGGGCTCGGAGAAAACCTCGATGCGCGAGGACAGGCCCTGGTCGGTGAGGATGATCACCGGGGTGCTGTATTCGCGGGCGATACGGGCGGCTTCGATCGCGATGTAGAAGCAGTCCTCGACGTTCTTCGGCGCGAGGACGACGCGCGGGGTGTCGCCGTGGCTGCCGTAGATCGCCTGCATCAGGTCACTCTGCTCGACGTTGGTCGGCATGCCGGTGGACGGCCCACCGCGCTGCACGTTGACGACGATGAGGGGCATCTCGGCCATGGTGGCCCAGCCGAGGGCCTCCATCTTGAGGGAGAGGCCGGGGCCGGAACTGCCGGTGATGGCGAGCTGGCCGGTGTAGGAGAAGCCGATGGCGGTGGAGATCGCGGCGATCTCGTCCTCGCACTGCACAAACACGCCGCCGTACTTCGGCAGCTCGGAGCGGAGGGTCTCCATGATCGAGGACCACGGGGTGATCGGATAGCCGGCACCGTGGCGGACACCGCCGGCGAGCAGGCCGTAGGCGAGGGCGGTGTTGCCGTCGATGGTGACCTGGGGCCGTCCACTGGCTCCGGCCTGGGCGACGGCCTCAAACCGGTAGAAGAGATCGCTGAGATTGTTCTGGGGCCAGGCGTAGCCGGCGTCGAAGGCCAGCATGGCGTTGCGCACGACATCCTCGTTCTTGCCGCCGAAGCGCTCCTTCACGAGCGCGGCGAGCTTGGCGACATCGAGGTCGAAGATGCGGGCCAGCAGGCCCAGCACGTAGATGTTCTTGCCCTTGTCCTTCGAGGTGCCGCCGACGGACTCCACGGTGCCGGTGGTGATCGGCACGGCGACGCTGGTGAAGCGGTTGTCCTCGGCCGGGAGTTTCACATGGTCGCTGTCGTAGATCAGAACGCCGCCCGGGCGCAGGGAGCCGATATGAGCCTCGTAGCTGTGCTGGTAGAACACCACCAGCATGTCCGCGCGGTCACCGGCGGACAAAACCTCGCCGTTGCCCATGCGGACCTGGAAGATCGAGGGACCCCCCGAGATGGTCGACGGGATGGTCATGTAGGTCATGACCTCCTGATCGGAGCGACCGGCGAGCCGGGCGAGGAAACCGCCGATGGATTGGATTCCATCCTGCGAATTGCCCGCGAGGCGGATGACGACATCGCTCAGGGAGCGGGGTTGGCCGGCGGTGGAACTGCCGGACTGTTCAGGAGAATTTGGGCTGACCATGAGGGGGATAGGGAAGGGAAGGAAGTGCCACCCGCGGGAGGGAGTGTCAATGAGTGGCAGGCGGCAGGGGCTGGCCAGCAGAAATCATCGTCTCACAACGGGGGAGCAGAAGAGTTATTTATGAGGCACGGGCGCGCAAGGGGCAAAGACCCGCGTTGGCGGGGCGAAATGCCAGGCGTGATTCACCCGATGAATACCGGCCGGTCAGGGTACCTGACTCAGTTTTTGGGCGAAACGGCGGTCTTGGGCGCCGGCGTCGGCTCAAGGCCCCAGTCTCCGCCGGGCACAAACAGGTAGATGACCCCCAGCGTGATCAGGGTGCCCGCGGCGAGAAAAGCGATGCCGGCCCGGCGGCGGCGGGGGAGGGCCAGCCAGAGGATGAACCCGGTCAGGCAGGCGAGGACGATCAGCAGGGCGCTGACGTCGATCACCCAGCGCCACGATTCGCCGGAGTAGCGCCCGCGGTGGAGATTGTTGATCAGCGCCGCGAAATTGAAGGTCTCATGGTGCACGTCGACCTTACCGTCGGCCTTGGTGATCCGGATTTCCCAGATTTGGCCCGGCTCCTTGAAGGAAATCGAAACGTCGTCCTCAAAGTCGTCGTAACTCGTGACGGCTCCGGAGATGCGATATTTGGTGCGCAGTTGCTCAACCACGCCAAGGCGGTCGCCCTTGACCACCGGATCCTTCGACATCGTACCCTGCTGTTCGTCGACGACGGGCTTGGTCGCGCCAAACCAGTCCTCGTGGTTGATGGTGTAGCCGGTGGCGCCAAAGAGCACCATGGCCAGCAGTCCCATCATGGTGAGGTAAATGTGGATGGTCCGGCTCCAAGTGATGAACTGCTGCCACAGCCGCTTCTTTTTCTGGCCCCGGTGGGCATGGCCGTGGCTGTCCCCATGCTGGGAACGGCTGTGCGGGTGCTGCGTGCCGGAGCCGCGATGGGGTGCCTTGGAGTGACTGTCCTGACTCATGGGGAGGGGAAATCAGCCTGACGATCGTGGTCCTGGCCAGTCTGTTCACGGCCGGACTGGAGATGAAAAGACCCCGGATCGTGCTGATCCGGGGTCCAGGATCGATGATGCCAGGGAGGCTTACGGGGCCGGGGCAGCGGCCTTCGGGCCGTAGCTGATGGTCGACGCGAGCGATTCCGACGTGGCCTTGAGGTCGACGGTGGCGGCTTCGGTGCCGGCCTTGATCGCGACCTTCTGCGAGGTGTGGCTGCCGTGTTCGCGGTTGATCTCGACGTTGATGACGTAGTCGCCCTGCGGCACCGGCTTGCCCGCGTCATTCAGGCCGTCCCAGTTAATCGTGTAGGTTCCCGGCGCGCGGGTGGCGCGGGAGAGCGAGGCAATGAGATCCCAGTTCCCTTTTACCTTCCGGAACCACGTGGTCATTTCCGGAATGTACTTCTGCTCGCGCATCGGGGCCCAGAGGGAGACGTTGCGGACCACCTTGCCTGCCGCGTCCTCGACCCAGATTGCGACGAAGGGGCGCGGGGCGCCGCCACGGCCACCAGGGCCGCCGCGACCGCCGGGGAAGCCGCCGGGACCACCGCGGCCGCCCGGGAAACCACCCCGGCCGCCATTGTCGGACTGGGCCTGGTTCTGTTGGGCGTTAGTCTGGGTGTCGGGTTGGGGGCCGTTGGGATTCTTAAGGGTGACGGTGATCGCCACCTGGTAATTCTGCGGCCAGTCGGGGCCCGCCGCAGCAGCCGGGGCTGAAGGCGCGGCGGTGTTTGGCGCGGTGGCAGCGAAGATGCCCGTGCCGGCGATGATTCCCCGCGAGTCCGCGAGGAGGCTACCGGTGGTGAGGCCGACAAATTTCGCGACCGCCGGTTCGCCGCCGATGGCCAATGCCGTCGAGAGGGCGTTGGCGGTGAGCGCGTCGGGAGCGACGACACTGGCGGCGAGCTGGGTGTTGGCCGCCCACTGGGTGCGGGGGTCGATCAGGTGCGAGTATTCTTGGCCGGCGATCCGGGCAAACCGGGCATAGCCGCCGCTGGTGGCGATGGCGGATTCGCGCAGGCTGATCGTGGCCAGCGGGGCGGCGTTGTCGGCCGGCTGACCAGGGTGGGCGACGCCGATGAGCCAGTCGCGATCGCCCCAGACGCGGATGTCACCGCCGATGTTGAGCAGTCCCGCGGGGACATAGCGGCGGGCCGTTTGAACGGCTCGGTCGATGATGAAACCCTTGCCGAGGGCGTCGACATTCCAGGCGCGCGGTTCGCGGGCCGCGGCGGCGAGGGCATTGCGTTCGGGCAGCACGCCGGTGCGGGCGGCTTCCTTCCACAGCGCGATCACGCCGGCCATGTTGACCTCGATCAGGCCCACGGTGCGGCCCGACCACGTGGAATAGGCGTTGAGCAACTCGGCGAGTTCGGGCGACTCGATGGCGGCACCGGCGCGCGCGCGGCTGATTTCGGAATCCGGCGCGTACGTGCTGAGAATGCCATTCAGCCGGCTGATCTCGATCATCACCGCGGCCTCGGCGCGAACCGCATCCGCCGGACGGGCGGCGTCGATGACGAGGTCCAGCGAAGTACCGAGGACCTGATCATAGCTGAAACCGTACTGCTCCAAGTCGGCGTGACGCTCGAGCGAAAGCTCCCCCAGATTCATCGCCGGCGCGGCGGCGAGCTTCTCGCCTCCGGAGAAGGTGACGAGGCCGGCGGCGGCGCCGGTCAACCAAGGAGCATAGCGGGAGCGGGAAAGTTTTTTCATGTTTGGGAGCTTGCGGACCAAGGGACGTGCATACGGAGACGTCCGATTTATCGGCTGGTTTCAACGGAGAACTGAGTCGAGGCCGGGCAACATCAGGTCACGATTATGTCCCTGGCATGAATTGGGCCGCCTGATCGGCGGGGTTGATGGCGCAATCGCCACCCCCCCCCCCAGAGAGGGTATGCCTCTATTCCGACGACTGCTGCGCCAGCGCCTTCGCGATCGATGGCTCGGCGCCGATGGTGCCCTGCAGTTGCTCGAGGTAGGCGGGTTTCCGGGCCTCGCGGCCTACGGCGATCACGGCATCCACGCGTTCGCGGATGTTGAGGCGGCGGGCGACGTCGGCGTAGTTCGACCGGGTGAGGAATTTTTCCAGATAGCGCACCTGACGTTCCGCCAGCCGGACATCGATGGTCTGCTGCGCGGCGAGTCGGGCCTTGTACCAGTCGCTCGCGAGCAGGGTCTCGCGGGTGAAGAGGGAGCGAAAGGCCGGGTCGTCCGGGCCTTTGCCCTCCCAGGTGCCGTCACGCATCACGTGCAGGAGTGCCTTGAGCGGCGGCACGGCCAACGCGACGGAGCCGTCGGCGAAATAATTTTCCGCGGCGTCGCGGATGGCGCTGGCGACATTGTCCATGCCGTCGGCGAACACGTCCAGATTCTGCTTTTCCGGCTGCAGGAAATCCTCGTCAAAGAGCGAGCCGGGGTTGGCGAGCACGCGGCCGCAGAATGTCTGCACGAAGCGCGCGGTGATGCGCCAGCCGAGCCGGCTCGCGAGCACCTTCTTGCCCTTGTGCTCGAAATCCCGGCAGCGCTCGAGATGTCCGCCGGCGATGAGTGAGGCTGGCTCGCGCTCGGCCGGCGTCATGCGGCACCAGATCTCAGGCACGAGCAGGCTGATGTCGTGGTCCACGCGGTGGTGGGGGCCGACCCAGCCTGCGGCGGTGGAGAAGAGGGGCAGGCCGGTGACGACGTACGACACGAACGCGGCGTTGAGGTCGTAGATCGGCGGCAGGGCGTTGAAGGGGCCCTTGGTCAGCGCGCCCTCCGTGCCCGTGCCGGTGGTCGAGGGCGACTTGCCCGTCAGGCTCGCGATCAGGTCCATGAACGCCTCCGGCAGTTCCTGATAGTGAATCGGGCCGTAGACGCAGAGCGGGCGGATGCCGGTCTCGGGCGGGTTGAGGCGTCGGCCCATGAGGACGGAGCCGACGTTGAAGGGCGCGGGCCGGCTGGCCGGGATGCGCCGGTACAGCCGGGCGCCGGTCTGGGCGAGGTAGGCCGAGCGGGGATCCTCGAGGTCCGGCCGGGCCTGCAGGTAGCGGGGATTTTTTGACGGTTTGCCGTCCACGATCCGCGGATGCGCGGGCGAGACGAGGTAGTCCGGCTTGTCCGCGGCCACGAACGCGCGGAAAATGCTGCGCACCGGCTCCGTGAAAGCCTCGAAGCCGATGGTGTCGTCCACGATCGCCTGGGCGTCGGCGCGGGCGAGCGGCTCGTAATTGGAGAAGAAATGCCCCGGCAGGGCGAAGTCGCGCTCGGTCCGCTTGTCGTAACCGCGCACGATGGCGTCGTCCGGCCGCTGGAACAGCCGGTTTTCGCAGTTATGGACAAACTTCACCGCGGGCTCCGTCACCCACGCCGGCAGGCCCGGCACCTGCGCGCGTGGCGCGACCACGGCGGCGGTGATGTCGTCCTCGACCTGGATCTTCTCCGCCGGGAGGAAATCGGACCGCAGCGTGAATGTGCGCCACGCGCTGTCACGCGTGTAGCCGGCGCGGAGGTAATGGGTGAGGAGCTTTTCGTTGTGGTGCTTGAGCTCGTTGCCGGGCCGGGCGTTCACCACGTCGACGCTGAAGTGCCTGCGCCAGTCGGAGCCCCACTCGGGTTTGTAGAGGCGTTTCAAGAGGAGCACGAGGTCGCGGATCGGGCGCGGGATGACGCCGGCCCACGCGTTGTACTCGTCGGTGAAATCGGGGCTGCGGCTGAGTAGCTTGACGACGGACCCGAGCGAACGCTCGGGCGAAAGGATGTGCCGGCTCGGCCGGCCCGTGCCCTTGCTGGGATCGCGGAGCCGCTTGCTGTAGTCGTGCGCCAGGATCGCCTCGACGGCGTCGAGATCGGCGGGGAGGTCGCTGACGAACACCGGGCCGGCGAACATCGCGTCCGAGATCGGCTTCGAGATCTCCGACTTGCCGCCGCCCGAGACCGTGCAGGGCTTGTGGCAGAGGAGGCCCTCGGCCGTGATGCCGCGGAGGCGCCACCGGCGGTTTTCGTCGGGGCCGGACATCATCACCTTATAGCCCGAGGGCAGCACGTACGTGATGCCGGGGAGCAGCTTGAGCGTGTGTGGCGCCGCGCTCGCCGCCCCGGCCCAGGTCACGAGCTGCGTCTGCAGGTCGAAGCGTGCGTCGGACGGCACATAATGGATGTTCGGGTATTCGCGGTCCCGGGCCCAGCCGCCGGGCTGCGGCTCCGCGCGGTCGCCGAGCAACTCGAGGGCATCGGCGAAGGTGTGGGTGACGTCGGGCAGGTTGGCGTTGAGCTGGAAACTTTCGCCGAGGTCGTAACTCGGGAAAACGATCGCCCCGCCGGCGTGCTCCTCCTCGGCCCGTCCGAGCAAGTTGGCGGCGAAGCTGATCTGGGTCTTCACCTCCTTCTTGCAGTAGCCAAAGTAGTTGTCGGAGATCAGTGTCACGACGACGCCCGACGCGTCACGGGCGGTGAGCTTGAACGCGACGCCGTCGTTGTAGGCCTCGGCCGCGTCCTTCCAGCACATGCCGTCGCGGCGCTGGCGCGGGGTGGCGTCGTCCCATTTCGGCAGGCCGACCTCCCGCTTGGTCACGCCGTTGAGGTGGGGGGCGAGGATAACGCAGCCCGTGTGCCCGCTCCAGTGGAGCGGATCGAGGGCGGCGTCGTTCTCGGGCAGGTTGGGGTCGCCGGCGTTGCCGAAGATGCTCTCGATAAAATCGAGGTTGGCGACGAGCGCGCCGGGCACGAAGAAGCGGGTCTCCATCGCGCGGGCGGGGCTGAGGCCGGGAATCTCGGGCACGACCACCGGGCGGAGGTGGAGCGTGACAAAGCAGCCGGAGGGCGCCGTTTCGCCGGCAGTGAAGGGCAGGGCGAGCAGGTCCGGGGGCGGCTGGAGGGCACGCGCGAGCAGCCGGCCGAACGTGGCCACGGGCACGGCTTTCTTGTCGTTGGGAATGGGCAGGCCGCCCTCGGCGACGTGAAAGATGCCCTGCGTGGTGCGGCGGTCGCTGCGCGGGTTGTGCAGCACGCCCTGGCGGACGCGGTACGAGGTGAGGATCGGACTGGCGTGGACGTCCTTGCCGGGGGGAAGTGAAAGCGCGCGGGCGAGGCCGGGACGGTCGAGCACGAGCGTGGCGGCGGGCAGGCGCGGCGTGGCGCCGACTTCCTCAAGGTGATCGTAGAGGAAGTTCTGGATGCGCTGGTCGACGGGGCTGAGATGCGCCCCGAGGGCGCGGTCCTTTTCGCGGCCGAGGGCGAGGAAATGGCCGGCAAACTCCGCGAGGCTGTCCTCGCCCTGGAGCGCCACGCCCGGCTGGCCGATTTCGCGCAGCTTCAGGTTAAGGTAGGCGAGCAGGCGGGGATCGTTGGGATCGATGGTCGGCGTCAGGACGGCGTGCGGCATGGAGGGACAGCGAGCAGCTAAATTCGGAGGCAAGCAATGGTAAGCCAGTTTCGGACCAAGTTTGGCGCGCGTTTTGGTGGGATTCCGCGGATTCTTTGGAAGGAATCCGGGTCCACGGAATAATTTCACGCCAAGGAGCCTGCGGCACAGGCACGGCCAAGGGCGCCAAGGTTCGGAAACCAAATCCCACATTTTATCCGAACTGCGCGACTTTGCCTTGTCCTGCGCCGGCGGGACTTCTTCGCGTGAAACCAATCAGGAATAATTGCGGCCGACCCAGCGGGTCAGCCCTGCCAATTCACTCCAGGCCGGACACTGCGAGGTCGGCCGGGTGCTCGATGCTGAAC
>CAIYFD010000102.1 GCA_903925425.1 uncultured Opitutia bacterium
CATTCCCGGTAGCCGTGGAGCAGCACCTCGGTGTCGGAGTGGTCGGTGACGAATCGGTACCCTAGGCCGATCAGCTCGGTGCGGAGCTCAGCAAAGTTGTAGATCTCGCCATTGAAAACGATGATATGGCCGCCCTCGGCGGTGACCATGGGCTGGTGCCCGCCGCTCAGGTCGAGGATGGAAAGCCGCCGGTGCCCGAGGTGAACGCCGCGCGCGGGATCGGTCCAATAACCGGCGTCATCCGGCCCGCGGTGGGCGAGCGCGTCCGTCATGCGGCGGAGATCGGTATCGGTCCCGGTGCCGACAAACCCGCAAATTCCGCACATGGTTCAGGCGCCCTTCTCGCGGTCGGTGGCGCGGCGATCCGGGCCCTCGAGGTTGTCCCGGGAAGCGACCAGGTAGGTCGGTTTGTTCTGGGACTCGTGGTAGGTGCGGATGCTCAGCTCGGCGAGCAGGCCGAGCAGGAGGCAGATGGCGCCCGTGAAGAACATGGTGACGGCGATCAGGGGCAGGGGCGTCTGGATGAACGATTTTCCCCCGAGCACCTTGTAGAGCACGGCGGTGAGCGCCGACAGGCTGCTGATCGACCAGCTGAACAGGCCGCACAGGCCGAAGACATAGATCGGCTTCTGCGCGTAGCGGTGCAGGAAAAGCACGACCCCGAGGTCGAGGACGACCTTGATCACTCGCTCCAGGCCGTACTTCGAGACCCCGTGCACGCGCGCGTGATGGAGCACCGGCACCTCGGCGATGCGGGCGCCGTTCCAATAGGCATAGACCGGGATGAAGCGGTGCATCTCGCCGTAGAGCGCGATGCCTTCCAGTACCTCGCGGCGGTAAGCCTTCAGCGAACAGCCGTAATCGTGGAGATGAACGCCGGTCGTGCGGGAGATCAGCCCGTTGGCGACCCGGCTGAGGAAATTCCGTTTGATGGGATGATCCTGACGGTCCTTCCGCCAGCCGGAGACCAGGTCAAAACCCTCATCGATCTTGGCGAGGAGCTTGCCGATGTCCGCTGGGTCGTTCTGCAGATCGCCGTCCATGGCCACGATCACGTTGCCGCGGGCGTGGGTGAAGCCGGCCTGCATGGCGGCGGTCTGGCCGCTGTTGCGCCGGAAGTGGATGGCCTTGAACCGGAGGTCGCTGCGGCAGACCTCGTGGATCCGGTCGGCGGTGCCATCCGTGCTGCCGTCGTTGATGAAGAGCACCTCGTACTCCCGGCCGATGGTGCCGAGCGCGGCGGTGAGCTTCCCCGCCAGAATCGGCAGATTCTGCTCCTCGTTGTGGATGGGGATGACGACCGAGATCATGGGGTGGGGGCTCCCGCGACGATCTCGTCGAGTCTCACCTGCCGCGAGTTTTCTTTCAGCGACCGGGTCGCGGCCTGCAGACTGGCGACGACGGCGCGGCCGCTGGCGGCATCCGCCCGGGGTGGGCGGCCGGAGGCGATGGCGGCTAGGAAATCACGCGCGGTTTCACGCAGAGGTTCCGCGGCCGGCACGGGATGCACGTGTGCCGCGCCCGAGCGGTACACCAGGCGCAGGTCGGCCGGGGGCTGGTCGAAGGGGAGGGGATCTCCCGGCTGGGCGGCGGCCGAATCCACTCCCTTGTCGTAGACCACCAACTTGTCGGCGGCGACATCGTCGTACACCGCCATGCGCCGGCTGCCCACGAGCGTGACCTTGCGCACCTTGTTCGGATCGAGCCAGCTCACATGCACGCTGGCCCGCACCTGGCCGGGGTACTCGAAATTGGCGAAGACCACGTCCTCGATGCCCGGCTGGAGGTAGGCGGTGCCGTACGCCGCCGCGCTGAGAGGCGCCGACCCGAGCAGGAAATTGCAGATGCTCACGTCGTGGGGCGCCAGGTTCCAGAGGGCGTTCACGTCCTGGCGGACCACACCGAGGTTCAGGCGCTGCGTGTAGAGATAATAGATCCGGCCGAGCTCGCCGGAGTCGATCAGCGCCTTCAGGGCGAGCACCGCCGGGTTATAGAGGAAGGTGTGGCCGACCATCAGGGTCAGGCCGCGCTCCCGGGCCATCGCATCGAGCCGGTCGACCTCGTCCACCGTCATGGCCAGCGGCTTCTCGACAAAGACGTGCTTCCCGGCCTCTAGGCCGCGCCGGGCGAGCTCGAAGTGGGAACGGGCGGGTGTGGCGATCACGAGTCCGTGCACCGACTTGTCCGTCAACACAGGCTCCAGCTCGGCCACGGCCGCGGTGGCCGGGTAGTTGGCCTCGACGTAACGCCGGCGGTCGACACTCGCCTCGACGACGAAACGCACGGCCGCATCGGGGAGGGACGAAAAATTGCGGAGGAGGTTGGGACCCCAATAGCCACACCCGATCTGCGCGAGATTGATCATGGCGTTGTTTACTCGACGGGATGGAACTCGAAGTCGTGCGGGATGAGCACCTGCTGTTCGAACGCCGGCTGGTTGGGGGCGAGGTGGACCGAGAACGAATGGGCCAGGTCCACCCAGTCGAGGGTGCTGATCTCGGTCTCGCGGCCACGGGTCCCAGTCAGCGCCATCGTGATGGAGTAGATGCCCGGCCGCACCGGCAGGGTCGTATGGAAAAGCATCAGGGACCGGCTGCCCGCCGCCTGCCGGGGGATCTTGATGCCTTCGACCTCGGTGTTGGTGCCCGTGATGTTGATGCCCGTGTCGGTCCGGCAGAAATAGCCGATCACCAGGTGGTCGGCATCCTCGAGGAATTCGCAGAAAAACTTGATGATGACGCTTTGGCCGTGGGCAAACGCGGTGCGCTCGTGCCCCGCGGTGTCCTCCATCTGCACGCGGACAATCCGGGCGCCGCCGTTGCCGAAGCGGGTGTTCTGGCAGCGCTTTTCGAGCTCGGGGTCCGCGAACACGACGGCGGGAGCCGCCGGGCGGGTGGGCGCGGCGGCGGTTGCTTCGGTGGCCGGCGCCGGGGTCGTGACGGGCTGGCTGAGGCGCTGCACGTCGGCGCTTTGGCGTTCGCGGGTGAGCTGGTTGTACCGGTTCACCACTTCCTCGGCGTCGCCGACCATGACGGTCTGGCCCTTGTCGAGCAGCAGGGCCCGACTGCAGAGGCTGGTGACGATGGCGGCGGCGTGGCTGACAAAAAGAATCGTGACACCCCGGCTCTTCAGCTCGTTCAGCCGGTGAAAGCACTTGTTGACGAAATAATTGTCCCCCACCGCCAGGGCTTCGTCCACGATTAGGATCTGCGGGTCGACGCAGACGGAGATGGCGAAGGCGAGCCGCATCACCATGCCGCTGGAATAGGTGCGGACGGGCTGGTGGATGAAGTCGCCGATGTCGGCAAACCGGGCGATCTCGTCGAAGCGCTGGCGGATCTCCCCGTCGGATAGGCCGAGAATACTGCCATTGAGGAAGATGTTTTCGACGCCGGTGAAGGTGGGGTCGAAACCGGAACCCAGCTCCAACAGTGCGGCCACGCGGCCGTTCACGGACACCGATCCACTCGTCGGTGTGATCGTGCCCGCGACCAACTGCAGCAGGGTGGATTTACCCGCGCCGTTCTGGCCCACGATTCCGAAGGTTTCACCGCGCTTGATCTCGAAGGAGCATTCGCGGAGGGCGTGAAATTCGCGCGAGCAGCTGTCCGATCCCGCGAGTAGGCGCTCCCGGGTGGGATTTCCCGGCGGCAGGAGGCGGGCCATGCCGGCCAGCAGCGGTCCCCGCAGTCGTGCCGCCGGCGTGGCCCAAATCCGGTAGGTCTTGGCGAGCTGGGAAACCCGGATGACGACATCGTCGGGCATCGTGGGGGCGGTCGGCGGGGGGCTGGCGGCTGGGACGGGGCGCTGGGTGGAGACCATTGGACGGCTTGGAAAACGTAGCGGCGGGCGCGGCCAAACGTCACGGCCAATCTTGGATCGGCCCCGCCCCCCGGTCGGGCGATTCCGCCGCTCAGGGTTTCAGCGGCCCGGACTCAAGGACCGCACCGTTGGCCCCGACGACCCAAAGTGAATCTTTCCCGGCGGCCACGGCCTTGAGCAAATGGGTGACGCCTGATTTCCGGGCGGTCCAGACGGTGCCGTTGGGCGAGGTCAGGATTGTGCCCTCGTCGCCCACTGCTACGAAAAGACCGCGGTGGAAGGTAATGCCGTAGAGGCCGTGCGAGGTGCCGGAATCCCGCCGGGTCCAGCTCTCGCCGTCGTCCGAGGTGAGAATCACTCCTTCGTCTCCGGCCGCGACGAATTGGTGGCCGTCCGTAGTCACAGCGTGAAGGTTGGTGCCACTGCCGGAGTCTTTTAGACGCCAGAGGCTGGCATTGTCGGATTTTGCGATCAGGCCACCGGTTCCGACCGCGATGAATTTCTGTTCAGAAAATGAACTGGTGTACGTCAGAGGTATATAG
>CAIYFD010000103.1 GCA_903925425.1 uncultured Opitutia bacterium
CCAAACTCGACCGGATTTCGGGCGCCTCGGACAGCTCGGATGCCTATTACTACGCGGTCGTGGAGGCTCTGAAGGCAGCGAAATTGTGAGCGCCAGTGGCGTCCAATCGGCGGCCCTGATGGGGACGCTCGTCACCATCGAGGTGGTGGGCACGGAACCGGGCGGCGAGGCCGAGCGCGATGCCGCGATCAGCCGGGCGATGGAATGGTTCCGGCGCGTCGAGAAGACCTGCAATCGCTTTGATCCGGAGAGCGAACTGCGCCGCCTCTCGGCGCGCATCGGCCAGCCCGTGACGGCGAGTCCGCTGCTGTTTGAGGCCGTGCGTTTTGCCGTCGCTGTGGCCGAGGAGACCGAAGGCGCGTTCGATCCAGCGGTTGGCGCCGCCATGGAGGAGCGCGGCTTCAACCGCGACTATCGCACCCTGCAGCCGGCGGGGCCGTTTGCCGAGTCCTCCGGTCCCAAGACCGGCACCTTCCGGGATGTGCGGGTGGACGAGCGCCGGAAGACCCTCACGCTCCTGAAGCCGCTCGTGCTCGACCTGGGGGCCGTGGCCAAGGGGCTCGCGATTGACCTCGCGGCGCAGGAACTGCAGTCGCTGCGGAATTTTGCGATCGATGCCGGCGGGGACCTTTATCTCGGCGGCCATAACGCCCGCGGCCAGCCGTGGTCCGTCGGCATCCGTAATCCGCGCGATCCGGGGGAGATGATCGAGACGGTCGAGGTGTCGGACGGCGCCGTCTGCACCTCGGGCGACTACGAACGGCCCGCGGCCAGGGCGGAGGACGGCCATCATATCATCGACCTGCGGACCGGCGGGACGGCGAAGGATGCCGCGAGCGTGACGGTGTTTGCGCCCTCGGCCATGGTTGCCGACGGGCTCGCGACGGCGGCCTTCGTGCTCGGACCCAAGGCCGGAATCGAGTTGCTCGAACGCCACGGGGCGGATGGCCTTATTATCACCCCGGCCCTGGAGCGCTTCGCCACCCGGGGCATGACCGATCATGACTAACCATCCGCCCCCCGCGAAACCGCCGACGGCCTCGGCCGCGTTGAAGCAATTCTTCCGCAAGCCCAAGGGGCTGCTGATCCTGATCTTCGTCATGCTCCTCGGGCTGGCCGCCGTCCTGAGCCACAGCGCACCGATCGGCATCGGCTTGGTGAGCGCGGTGCTCGCCGCCGCGGTGGTCGACGCGCCGATCCTGCGTTTCCGGTTCGGCGAATGGAGTTTTCCCGACGGTGCGGTGCTAACCGGCATGATCGTGGGCATGATCATCAGTCCGCTGGATCCGTGGTACGTGCCGGCGGTGACCGCCGTGATTGGCGTGGCCAGCAAGCATCTGATGCGCACGCGGACGGCCAACATCTTCAACCCGGCGGCGTTCGCGCTGATCGCATCGTATTATATCTTTGGCTCGGCGCAGAGCTGGTGGGGCGCGATGCCGGATGTCACGCCGTGGGCCCTCGTCGCGCTGGTCGTCACCGGGGTCTTCATCACGGACCGGGTGAATAAGATGCCGCTGCTGCTGAGTTTCCTCGGCGTCTATTATGCGCTCTTCACGATTTCATCCTGGGTGGGCAACCCCGAGCGCTACGTGGAGATCTATCGTTCGCCCGATCTGCACGCCGTGCTGTTCTTCGGCTTCTTCATGTTGACCGATCCGCCGACCTCGCCGCCCCGCGCTCGCGACCAGATTTTATTCGGAATCATGGCCGGGGCGGTGTGTTTCGCGTTCTTCCAGCTCAGCGGGGCCGTCTACTTCCTGTCCGCCGGCTTGATGGTGGCGAATGTCTGGGAGGCGTGGCGCCGGGTGCGCGCCCACTCCAAGCGCGAGCGCCTCAAGGTCCACGAGACCCGGCATCCGCATCCGGTGTGAATCGGGAGTGGGTGACAAGGAGAGCGGGGACGATCGCCCCCGCCCTCCTTGTCACCCAATCTCCTTGTCGTCCTGCTCCGACTCCGGATCGATCTTCCGCCCGCCCCGGCGCAGCCACGCGAAGGGCGCCCACATCTGGCCAAAATAGCCCGCCGGCATGGGTTCATGGATGCCAAAGTTTTCCGGCCAGCGGCCCCGCGGCATATAGTAGGTGCCGAAGAGGATGTCCCAGATCGGCAACAGGCCGGCGAAGTTTTTGTCCCACGCCTCACGATCCTTGGAGTGGTGCCAGCGGTGGAAAACCGGTGTGGCGATCACCGTGCGCAGGGGGCCGAAGTCCCAGTTGACGTTCGCGTGGAGGAAAATCGCGTAGAGGGTGAACGCGGGCGCCGCGCTGAGCGTGACGGTCGGGTTGTAGCCGAGCAGCAGGATGGGCGTGGACTGCAGGAGCTTGTTGGTCAGCTCGTTCACGGGGTGGACGCGCAGACTGCCCAGCCAGTCGAGTTCCTCGGAACTGTGGTGGACGGCGTGGAACGGCCACCAGCGTCCGCGGTGAAAGAGGCGGTGCGACCAATAGCCGCAGAGGTCAGCGAGCGCGTAGATCTGGATGGCCTGCAGCCAGACGGGCTGCCGCGCCAGCGGACCGAAGCCGCGGTATTCGCCGAGGCGGAGCACGTCGAGGGACGTGACCTTGGCCAGGATCAGCAGCGCGAAGGGCAGGACCGCGGCCAGGCGCACGACCGGGCTCGTGATCAGCGCGGTCATGAACCAGTAGACCACGTCGGTCTTCCAGCCGCGGCGGAGCACGGGTTGCGGCCGGCCGCGTCCGGTGATGCGCCCGGCGACCCGCTCAATCACAAGAAAGATCACCGACAGGATGAGCAGGGCTCCGAGGACGCCGAGAAAGGTGCGATCGTTCCTCATGCGGGGTGGGGTTGGGGTCACGTTGCCCGGTGCCCCGGCGCGGCGCAACTCCGCGTCGCTCAGTCGAGCAGGCGGCGCATCGCCTCTTGGCGAAAGGCGAAGATGCGCTCGATGTCGCGGCGGATGAAAAGCCGCTCGATTAAGGCGCCGCCGGGCACGGCATAGCTGACCTCGTCGCGGCAGAGCGTGCCGCCGTTCGAATCCTCGAACGTGTGCGTATGCACCCAGCGGCGGTACGGCCCGCGCAGCTGCGAGTCGACGAAGCGAAACGGCGGATCCCATGCGGTGATTTCAGTCCGCCAGCGGAGCGGGAGTCCGTGCACGCGCAGGCGGTAGTCGATCAGCGCGCCGGCTTTCATCGCGATGGGAGCCGGGGTGAGCACCTGGAATTTCACCCATGGGGGCGTGATGGCCTCGAGGTTGCGGGCGTCGGCGAAGAACGCGAAGACCTCGGGCCGGGGGCGCGGCAGCCACAGCTCGGCGGTGAATGAGAATAGTTTCATGGTCAGGAGAAGAGCTGCCGGAGTTCGCTCCCGAGTCCGCGGCTCATGCGTCCGTCGAGCAGGACATCGGCCGCGAGCAACTGGTGGACAGTCACGATCAGCCAGAAGCCATTCTGGTAGCCGAGCTTGGCGGTTTTGTGGCGCCAGATGCGTTGGGCGAGAAACGCCGCGGGCCAGCCGCCGAGCAGCTCGCAGGTGTGCAGGAGGATTTCGGGGGTTCGCCACGCCCCGGACTGGGCCGCGCGTTTATCGGTCCAGTAAAGGAGCGCCGTGATAATCCAAATTGCGGCGGTGCCGCCGAGCAGCAGGTCGAGGGAAGCGCCCGGAACAACGCGGATCAACGCCAGCACGGGTGCGACCAGCAGCAACCCGAGGAAAAGCAGCGCCGCCCCCGTGGGTCCCCGTGCACCGGTCGATCGGGCCCGCTTGTCTCCTGGTCCCCTCATCAGGGGGTCACCGGCCGCAAAAGCCGGTTCATTGGTGGATTGTGACCTTGCGGATCACGGGGGGGGCGAGGGGAACACTCTTGAAGCCGTCCTTGCCCTGGCGCGTCGGGACCTCGGCGAGGGCGTCGATGACCTCGAGGCCCTTGGTCACGCGGCCGACGATCGTGTAGCTGGGCGGCAGCGAATACTGGGCGTGCATGACAAAGAACTGGCTGCCGTTGGTGTTGGGGCCGGCGTTGGCCATCGCGACGATCCCTCGCTTGTAGCCGAGGCCCTTCGCGTAAAGCGGCGAGTCCTTCACGATCTCGTCAGCAAAGGTGCCGCCCCAAGCGCTCTCACCGCCGGTACCGTCGCCCTTCGGATCGCCACCTTGGATCATGAAGCCTTTGATAATCCGGTGAAAGGTCAGGCCATTGTAATAGCCGCGCTCGGCGAGGAGCCGGAAATTCTCCGCGCCCTTGGGGGCGTCCGCTGCGAGCAACTCGAATTCGAAGGTGCCATGGTCGGTTTCGACGACCGCGAATGACGGCGTGGCCGGCACCGCCACGGTGGCGGGCTCGGCGGATTTCTTGGCGCAGCTGGCGAACAACGCGGCGCCGGCGAACAACCACGGGGCGAGGCGGGCGAACGGGAGCCGAAACGGAGCGACAGGGAGATGGGGGGACATGGGGAAGGGTCGGGATCTGGTGTAGGCCGGGCGTGCTCGGCCGGCAAAGGTCTTTTCCGGGGCAGGGCGTGGACTCCGCTCCGCGCCGGGCAGATCTTCGGGGAAAATTCGCGCCCTGGTGTATGCCCGGCGGCGAGCGGAATCGCCGCCCTGC
>CAIYFD010000104.1 GCA_903925425.1 uncultured Opitutia bacterium
CCAGACCATGCCAACCCCACGGATCAACCAGCGAGCTAGCCCATGGAGCCGATTCCCCAACAGGCTGAGCAGCAATCCAATCGTGCCCGCAAACATGCTCCACCAGAAGATAGCAGGGAGGCGCTCGACCGCGGCGGCGAATCCCCGCCGCAGCGAAACGCTCTGCCCCGCGAGCGCCTTCATGATCTCGTGGTGAAAAGCGACGTTGAAGAACGTCGCGAGAAACATCGATCCGAGGTAGATCAGCGCCAGGTAGGAGAACGCCGCAGTGCGCTCGGACAGCGGAAGCGGGCCCTTCGAGAAGGGCGTGATCAAGCGCAGAAAGGCCGCCTGAACATGCTCGTCGCTACCGAGCGCGTGTCCGGTCGGGATAAGATAGACGGGGGTCAGAAAAAAGAACACGGCCACAACGGCAGAAACGAAGATAATCGCTGGATAGAGGCTGAGCTTCGGATTACGCCAAATGACCAGAAACGAGCTCCGCATGAGCTGCAGACTGAGATGTACACGCTGATTCCAGCTAAGCATGGGATTTCCTTCCTTGGAGCTTTTCAATGAGATCCTCGAGCCGAATGCCGTGACTTTGCGCCTCGGCGGTCAGGCGCGCGGTGAGCTCATTGACCTTGGTTCTCTTTTCCTTGGCCGAGAGCACCGACGGCGCCTTCGGGGGCGCCACGTAGCAGCCGCTCCCCTGCTCCGACTCGATCACGCCGGACTGCGCGAGGTCCCGGTAGGCCCGGGCCACGGTGTTCGGATTCACGTCGAGCTTCTGGCACAGCGCCCGGATCGGCGGCAACTGGTCGCCCGCCTTAAGTTCGCCGGCCGCAACCGCCGCCTGGATGCGGTTCATGATCTGCCGGTAAACCGGAATCCCCGAGTGAAACTCCAAGGCCCAAGGTTCGGAGAGAAGATACATAGTGTGCTAGTACAATAGTACGCATCCGGATTCGTCAAGGCCGAATCCGGAACTCCGGCCCCGGCGCTTACGCCCGTGAGCACCGGTAAAAACCCCGTGCGGCACCCTCCGCGACACCCGGGAGTGCCGCCCAATTTCGGATCGGACTGCATGCGCCACAGACATTAGCGCCGCGAGTCCGCTCTACCCTTGAAAAACCGCAGCCTACTTCGTCGGCGCGTCGGCCTTCGGCGTCTGGTCGACGATGGCCTGCAAGAGCTTCAGGCGTTCGGCCTGCTGCTCGGCGAGCACCGCCATCTCCTGCCAATCGGGCGCGAGCGCCGCGTGATCCTGGAACGCCGCGTACTTCGCCGGATCCCTAGGAAACTCCGAAGCGAAAAGGGGCTCGGATTTCGCCCGCGCATCCACGTTGGCCGCCTCGATGTTCCCCGGCAGCTGCGCGGCACCAGAGCCCTACGCACGCCGCGACCAAGGCCCAGGCAACAATGGCGAAAAGACGGAAGGGGCAACGGGCGGGCGGCTCACTCACGGGGCCGCAGTAATCCGTCAGACCAACCGAGGTGAAACCGGCGCCAGCGCTTACCGCCGGCGGGACGATGACTTCGCCGGCCGGTACTCCGCCGTGATCAGGGAGGTGAAACCACCGCGGGCCTTCCAGTCGGCGATGATCGTGAGGCTGCGGGGCGCGAGTGCCTTTCCGAGGTCGTCGCAGATCTTGTTCGTCGCGGCCTCGAAGAAGATCCCCTCGTTGCGGAAGGCGTGGAAATAGAGCTTGAGCGACTTGAGCTCGACGCACTTCCGGTCGGCCACGTAGCGCACGGTGATCTCCGCGAAATCGGGGTGACCGGTCATCGGGCACACCGAGGTGAACTCGTGGTGCGTGTGCTCGATCACGTAGTCGCGCTGCGGCGCGGGATTGGGGAAGGACTGGAGAAGTTTCGCGTCTGACATCGGACGCGAATCTCAACGCTCAACGCTTAACGCTCAACGCTTAACGCTCAAGGATTCCGGAAAAATCATTCAAGCATCCGCTGCACATCTCCTCTGCCACGCCCGTACTTGAGCGTTAAAAGTTAAACGTTAAGCGTTGAACGTTCACTCCGCCGACCCGCCTCAGGTCGCCGTCTCGAAAAACCTGCTCTCCCGGATCACCGTGATCTTGATCGTGCTCGGGTACTGCAGTTCCTCCTCGATCCGGCGGCGGAGCTCCTTGGCGATCTCCTTCGCGCGTTCGTCGGAAACCTGCTGCGGGGCCACGACGACGCGGATCTCGCGGCCGGCCTGAATCGCGTAGGCGAGCTGCACGCCCTCCATCGACATCGCCAGTTTCTCGGGGCGCTCGAGCCGTTGCAGGTAGCTGGTCATCGACTCGGCGCGCGCACCGGGGCGCACGGCGGAAACGGTGTCAGCCAGGATCACGAGGCCGGCGTAGATCGACTCCGCGTTCACCTCGGCGTGATGGGCGGCGATGGCGTTGACCACCACCGGGCTCTCACCGTTGCGTTTGGCAAACTCGGCGCCGATGTGCGCGTGACTGCCCTCGAAGTCGCTGTCGACGCCCTTGCCGATGTCGTGGAGCAACCCGGCGCGCTTGGCGATCGACGGGTCGAGTCCGAGCTCGCTCGCCACGATCGAGGCGAGGAACCCGACCTCGACCGAGTGGTCGAGCGCGTTCTGCGAGTAGGAAAAGCGGTACTTCAGACGGCCGAGCAGGCGGACCAGCTCCGGGTGCAGACCGTTCACGCCGAGCTTCTGCACGGCTTCCTCGCCGGCCTGCTGGGTGGTCAGGTCGATCTCCTCCTGCGCCCGCTTCACGAATTCCTCGATGCTCGCCGGGTGGATGCGGCCGTCCTTCACCAAACCCTCGAGGGCGGCGCGCGCCACTTCGCGGCGCACCGGGTCGAACGACGAGATCAGCACCAACTGCGGGGATTCGTCGATCAGGAGCGTGACGCCGGTCGCCGACTCGAACGACTTGATGTTGCGCCCCTCGCGGCCGATGATGCGGCCCTTCATTTCCTCCGTCGGCAGGTGGACAATCGTCGCGGTGATGTCGTTGTTGGGCTTGCTCGCCAGCCGCTGCATCGAGGCGATCAGGATGCGCTTCGCCTCCGCTTGCAGGTCCTGTTCGGAACGGGCGAGCGTCTCGCGGCGCAGCACCCGCAATTCATCCTCGCACTCGCGGAAGACTTCCTCGCGCAAAGCCTTCTGAATATCGGCGCCCTCGAGCTTGGAAAGCCCCTCCAGCCGTTGGCGCAACGTGCGCGCCATCGTCCGCATGGCGTCGCGCGCCTGGCGGAGCGCCGCGGACTCGCGGTTCAACTGCTCGCGGCGCTGGTCGAGCTTGAGGTCGACCTGGCCGAGCGATTCCTTATCGGCCCGCATCTCGCGCAACTTCAGGTCCACCTCGATGCTCCGGCGGTCCATGTCGCGGTTAGCGTCGGCGCGGCGAGCGGCGATATCCGCCTCGGCCCGCTGCTTCATTTCCTCGGCGGCCACGGCTGCCTCACGGCGAGCCACCTCAATCAACTCGACCCCATGTTCGCGGGAGACGCGGCGCGAATGCTTGGTCAGCGCCCACGCGATGAGAAAACCGGCGCCCATGCCGATCAAAAGATCCAGAATCAATGACCACGCGTTCATCGACGGACTGGGTGACTGGGCCGCCACGAAAATGTAAGCGAACCCCTCTGCACTGCTTGCTGGTGTCAAGGGATCGGCAACGTACGACCGGGGGGCCAAACCTCAAGCCTTTCTCCGGCAGCGGTCAGGCGCGGACTCCACCCCGTGCCGGGAGGACCCCGGGAAATCCGAACTATGAGTGCCAGCCCGGCGGCGAACGGAGTCGCCGCCCTACCGATTTAGGGCACGGGCCAGCGGCTGGAAGGCCGGCAGGGTCCGGTCCAGCACTTCCTGCATGCGGGCCAGCGTCTGGGCCTCCCCGGCGCCCGCATCCGCCTGCAGCAGCACATAGGCCCAGCGATCCTCGCGCAGCCGCAACCGGTCCCAGGCATCGCGCAGCAGGCGCTCGGCGTGGCTCGCCACGACGGTGTCGCGGTTCACAAACCAGTAGGCCACCAGCTGCGGCACCAGCACCTTGCCGCGCGGCGTCATGACCTCGCGCTGCACATGCAGCACGGTCGCGGGGAATGTCGCGCCGGGCCGCGCCGGATGAGTAAAGTCGTGGCGCGTGGCGGAGTTGATCGTCCAGCCCTGCCCGACCAGGCAGAGTTCCGGGCGGTGGATCGAGGTGCGGTCGCGCCCGCTCAGCACGATCGAGAGGAAGACCTGCACCGATTGATCGGCCACGCCGACGTAGAGCTTGCGCGAGAAACCCGTGTCGGGCGGCAGGATCTCGCGCTCGACCGGCGTCACTTCGGTGCGCCGCCCGATCCATTCGGTGCCGACAAAGGCCGGCAGCTCGACGGGGTTCAAACCGTCGGCGGCGAGCGTCACCCCCGCCGCCACATCAGGCGGCCGCGCCGCCAACGCCGCCAGCGCCGCCATCTCGATTCCCGCAAGAACAACCACGGCGAGAGCAATCCAGGTGGGGGCGGGTGACCGCACGGGCTTTGGGAGGGCGGAAATATCGGAAGCAGGACGCGCGGGGACACGCGTCCCTACCTCTTCATCCACCAGCCACTCCTTTCGCACCCCGCGCCGGATCAGGCTGGCCACCGCGAGCACACCGCCGAGGACGATGAGGAAAATCACGAAGCCCGACCAGTCGTGCATGCGCGTGCCCCAAGCCTGGCCGCCCCACTGCGCGGCGAAGACAATCGCCGAGATGCGCACGACGTTGCCGAGGTAGACGAACGGGAAACAGCAGAGAAACAGCAGGCCGCGCAGCCACGCGGGGCGAAACGTCAGGTAACCGATGAGCAGCGAAAGCGCGGCCAGCGCCATCAGCGAGCGGACACCGGAGCAGGCCGCCGCGACATCATATTGGTAGCGTCCGTCGGGCGCGAGAAGCTGGGTGCCGTTGCGCAGCACGCCGATGCCGGCCGCCTGCGCGAGCGCGGCGCTGGCGTCGATCACGCCCATGCGCAGCCAGAAGCCGAGCGTGTCGAGCACGTTGAGCGGGATGGCGAACACCATGAACCCGAGCGGAAACGCCGCCGCCTTTCCCCAGCGCCGCCCGCCGCCGAGCGCGAGCACCCCCCAGGTAAAGACCAGCAGCGCCACGATCGAGATCCGCGTCTGCTGCACGGCGAAGCCGAGGGCGTGCATCGCCAAGCCGCCGATGAGCGCCATGATCGCGCCCGAGGACGGAGGGCGGACGACAGCGGACGGATTTCCGGCACCCGAACTCCCATCTTCCAACTTCCAACTCCGCGCATTCCTCCAAAAGAGGAATGCGCTCATCGCCAGAATCAGCCAGCCGTGCTGTGTCTCCGAGGCCTCGTTCAGCCACTGGTAGCCCCACCAGTAGAAGAGCGACGCACTGTCGATGTAGCCGCGCGCGGCGTTGCCGAAGAACTGGAACAGCAGGATCCCCGCCGCCGCGCAGACGAGCGCGGACCGCAGCGCCGCGGCGCGGGCCTCGGCCGGATCGCGCGGCAGGTGGCTTGTCATGGCCGCCATTCAGAACTTAACTCCGCGGGCTTGGCAAAACCTTCGCACGAATCCGGCCCGCGCCTGCTCGCCCTCGAGCTCTGGGGCCTGGGCGACCTCGCCCTCGCCCTGCCCTTCCTCCGGGCCGCGTCGGCGCAGGCGCAGGTCACGCTCCTCGCCCGGCCCCACGCCGCCCCGCTGCTCGCGCGTTTCGCGCCGGACGTCGAGCTCGTCCCGCTGACCGCGCCATGGACCGCCTTCCACGGGAAATACCGCCTCCACCGCTGGCCGTGGACGGAACTGCGCCGCACCCGGGCGCTCCTGCGCGAACGCCATTTCGACGTCGGCGTCTCCGCGCGGCCCGATCCGCGCGACCACGCGCTGCTGGCATTTGTCGGCGTGAAACGCCGTCTCGGTTTCAACCGGGCGGGCTCCGGAGTTTTTCTCACCGAGGCGCTCCCCGCCCCGGCCCGACCGCACCGGGCGGAGCACTGGCGGACCCTCGCCGCCCAACTCGGCTGGGCGCTCCCCGCCGCCGCCCCTTCCGCCCGGACCGGCCGGCGCGTGGTGATCCACACCGGCGCGGGTCAGGCCCTGCGCGAGTGGCCGCGCGAACGTTTTGAAACGCTGGCCGGCCGCCTGCAGACCACGGGTTGGGACGTCACCCTGCTCGATGGCCACGGCGGAGACCTCATGCGCCTGCTCGACACGCTGGCCGGCGCCGACCGCTTCATCGGCAACGACTCCGGGCCTGGACACCTCGCGGCTCTGCTCGGTGTGCCGACGTTCACGATCTTCGGCCCGCAACTACCCGAGCTGTTCGCCCCGCAGCACCCGCAGTCCGCCTGGATCGAGGGTGCGCCCTGCCCGCACAAGCCGTGTTTCGATCACTGCCGTTTCGCCGCGCCACACTGCCTGCTCGACCTGAGCGTGGAGACCGTCGCGCCCCGGGTCGCCGCGTGGTTGGCTCAGTAGCGCGGAAATGCGGGAAGCCCCGCGCGCTTCAGCAGCATCCAGAAGGGCGCCTTGCCGACCGCCCCCAGCGCCGACCTGAGGGCCGATGGATCCGCCACCAGCGCCCGGCCGAGGCTCGCGACATAGCGCGCCGTGGCCGGCAGTCCTCCACCGTGGCGCTGCGCCAGTGCGGCGTGCAGGCAGGCCAGCACATGGAAATTCTCCGCGGCGCAGATCGCCGCATAACGCCGGAAAAAGCGGTCCCGCGGCACGCGGTCGCGCACGATCGCCGCCGTCAGTTCCTTCAGTTCGCCGAGCCGCTCGTCGCGACCCGCGCGGCGCCGCGCCGTGGCGATCCGGACCATGCAGGAATAGGCTTCGCCGTTTTCCGGCTGCGCAAAGGTGGTGGAACCCTGATGCCGCCGCCACCGGTAGAGCGGGATCGGCAGCGCCGCCATGCGATAGATCTCCGTGAGCCGGCTGATCACATCAAAGTCGGGCGCGCTCCGGAATTCCTCGCGATACGGCACACGGAGAAACGCCTCCCGGCGTCCGACCAGACCCGGATGCGCCACCGGCATGTTGAAGGCGGCGTAGCGGGAAATTTCCTCCGGAGTGTGCAGAAACTCCGCACGGCCGAGCGGGACACCCGCGGCATCCATCATTTCCAAGTCGCAACTGATAAAATCGAGCGTCGGATCCGCCGCGAGTGCCGCGAGCTGCAGCTCCAGCCGGCGCGGATGCATCAGGTCGTCGGCGTCCATGATCGCGACCCAAGGGGCGCGCGCCTGTTGGATCGCCTCATTGTAACCGCCCGCGACCCCGGTGTTCCTGGTCTGGCGAAAAACCCTCAGCCGGGGATCGGCGATCTCCCCCAGCCCCACCGCCGTCCCGTCGGTGCTCGCTCCATCGACATAGATCACCTCGATTTCCCGGACGGTCTGCGCCAGCGCGCTCCGGATGGCGACCCGCAGGAGCGGGCCCGGGTTGCACGCGGACACGACCACCGAAACGGCCGGCACCTGCGCTGAGGTTTGCGTTTCCACCGGTGGCCCTCCTTAACCGGAACGCGTGGCAGGACAAACCAATCAGCTTTCCCCAGACGCTGCGGGCCCCGGCCTCGATGATCGTCTCGCCTTCGGCGGACCGGTCATTGTCGCCACCCAGCTGACGCGGGCGGTGATCCGGCTTGGCTCGACGGTCGTCATGGCGCGCCTGCTGTCGCCCGCCGACTACGGAGTCTTTGGCATGGCCGCGGTGGCCTACGGATTTTTTCAGGTGGGCGGCGACGCGGGGCTCACGGCCGCCGGTGTGCAGCGCAACGAACTCAGCCCGCGGACCGCCGACGCGCTCTTCTGGATGCAGATCACCGTCGGGGTGGTGCAGGCCACGCTGATGGCGCTGTGCGGCCCGTTGCTCGCCGGCTTCTACCACGAGCCGCAGGTCGCGCGGCTGGTGCTGCCACTGGCCGCCGCCCTGCTGCTCACCAACATCGGCGCCCAGTTCCGCGTGCATCTCCTGCGCGACATGCACTACCCGACCGTGGCGCTGATCGAGGTCGGCGGCTTGGTCGGGGCCACGGCGGCGGCGCTTTTCGCCGCCCTGCACGGGGCTGGCTTCTGGGCGCTCGCGCTGCTGGTGCCGGCGCAGGAATTCCTGATCGCGGTCGGGCTCGTTTCCGCGGCCCGCTGGCGGCCGGGCCGGTGGCCGGGCCGGGAGCACGCCCACGGGTTGGTGTCGATCGCGGCGGGCGCGACCGCCTCGGGCTACGCCAACTACGCGACGATCTTCAGTGACCAGTTTCTCGTGGGCCGCTGGTTCGGTTCGGTGGCCCTGGGCCTTTACGGACGCGCCGGACAACTGGCCACACTGCCGGGCTCGATCCTGCTCGGTCCGCTTACGGGATGGATGATGCATGCGCTGAGCCGGCTGCAGGGAAATGCCGGGGAGTTCCGCCAGTTCTACCGGCGCGTCGTGGGCGGCCTGCTGCATGCGTGCTGTCCGCTGGGAGCCCTCCTGATGGCTGCACCGGAGACCTGCCTCGGCCTGCTCCTGGGCGAAAAATGGCTGCCGGCAGCACCGCTCCTGCGCGCCCTCGCGCTGGGACTTTTTTTCCTGCCGTACTCGTTTGCCGACATCTGGGTTTTGTTGGGGATCGGCGCGGCGCGGCGGCTCATGGTCTGGTCTTTCGTCCGGTTCCTCGTGTTCGCTGTGGCGCTGCTGCTTTCGCGGGACGGCGGCCTGATCACGGTGGCTTGGACGATGGCCACGGTGGGAACGCTCCTTAACCTGGCCAGCTGGTTCGTGGTTGGCCGCGTTTCCCCGCTGGGTCTCCCGGACTTCGTGGATGCGACCTGGCGACCTCTGGCCTTGAGCGCCGCATGGGGACTGCTGCTTAGCTTGGCTCTGGCGCGGCTGGATCATCCGGTCGCGGTCATCGCGGCCGGAGTGGTCATCTACACGGCCGCGGTGGCGGCGTGGCCGCAGGCGCGGACCGGCATCTTCGCCCTGTTCGAGCTCGCCCGGCCCCGGCGCCGCTAACCGGTTCAGGAAACCAGCCAGCGCCGGAACCAGCCCGTGCGAAAAAGCCCGGCGTTAGCGACGGCGCGCCATTCGCGCAGTCCGCCGGTACGGATGACCCCGCTGGCGGCGGCGAGCAGCGCGGCCATGGATTGGCGCTGATGTTTGGCGGCGGCGAGGCGCGCCCGGGCGAGGTAATGGAGTCGCGCCGCCCGGGAAAACCGGCCGCGCGTGCGATGCAACACGAGCTGGTCGGCCCGCCAATGCGCCCGGTGCGCATGGTTTACCCGCTCGAATTGCTGATGGACGAGGACCAGGGGCTCGGCGGCGTTGGGCACCTGGGTCACGCCGTGCCGCGCCAGAAAATCAAAGGCGAACAGGGTGTCCTCGCCGGCGCGAAGCTCCGCCTCGAAGCGGGCGCCGGGGTCGCGGCGATGGAACAGGAAGGGCGTGCCCCAGGTGGCGCCGATGAGGAGTCCGTCCCCCTCGAAACGGTCGGCGGCAACCTGTTTCACCCTTCGGCGCGGACCCATCACGTAGGCAAAACCGCAGAGCACGATCGGGGATCCTGAACTTTCAGCCAGCGCGAGCTGCCGGGCCACCTTCGCCGGGAGATACTCATCATCGTCGTCCAGGTAAGTGATCCAGGGGCCCGTCGCCACCTGCAGGCCCCGGTTGCGCGCGGCGGCGGCGCTGCGGCCGCCTGCACCCTCGACCACGCGGACCCGCGGATCGCCCAGCAGGGAGCGCAGCGCCGGCTCCCCGGCCACGCGTTCGCCCGGTTCGTTGTCGTCCACCACGATGACCTCGAGCTCACGGTGGGTCTGCCCAAGCACACTCGCCAGCGCCCGCGCCAGCAGATCGTGGCGCCGGCGCGTGGGGATGATGACCGAGACAAGGGGCACCCGCAAAAACTACGGCCGGCCGCCGGCGGCTCAAGTGCCGAACCCGCGCAGGCCCTGCCTGCTTTTCACGTATTAAGTGAAATGCTGGGCGCAGCCCCGGCAGGCGCGGTGCGCACTTTTCACGTAATACGTGAAAAGCAGTCAGGCTCACCCGGCCCGCGAATTCTGGCGCTCCTGCCAAAAAGCCTTTTGCTCGGCGCATGTCCCTCCTGTGGCAGCGGCGCCTGATCGCCAGCGGAGCGCTGATCCTGGCGCTGGTGTGCGGTTTCTCCATCGCCCAGGAGGACTACCTGCTTGCCGGTCTGCTCATGGCGCTGGCGGCGATGGCGGCCACGTGGAGATTATCGGGCCTCAGCCCCGACGTGTTTTTCGCCGGGCTGATACTTTTCGGTTACCTGGCCGGCAACCGCGGGTTCGCGCAGCTGCAGCCGCCGGGCGTACCCCTGCTGCCGGCGGAGGCGGGCCTGGCACTCGGCGGCGTGTTCCTGGTGCTGCGCTGCGTCCAAACCCGCACCCTGCCCTTCCGGCGCCAGGCGCTCGACCTCATCCTCGTCGCATGGATCGCCATCGGCGCGATCCGTTTCGCAATCGATTTCCGGACGTACGCCTTCACGGCGCTGCGCGACTTCGCGATGGTGTACTACGCGGTCTTTTTCCTGCTCGGTCGCCAGTGGGGCTCCGACCCCGCGGCGCGCCGCTGGCTGCTCGGCTGGTTGCTCGCCGGCGTCGTGGTGATGCTGCCGCTTTGGACGGCCTTCACCCAGGCACCCGACTTTTTCATCACCTCCACCGCGCTGAACGGCATCCCGCTCATTTACTACAAGGGCGACGTGGCTGCAGCCCTCATGGCCGCGGCCGCGGCGGCGCTGACGGCGCGCGCGGCCATGACCGGAGGGATGACCGTGGCCATGCTCGCCGCGGCGGCCAGCGCCCTGGCCGCCCTCAGCAACAGCCGCGCCGCGCTGGTGGCGCTGGCCGCGGGGGGACTGTGGGCGCTGGCCGTCCGGCACTGGCGCTTCGTGCGCTTCCAAGCCGCCCTGGCTCTGGCCGCGGTTGCGGGCTTGGGCGCGTGGGCGGTGGTGGCGTCCGGCCCATTCCACGAGAGCCGGCTATACCTCCTCTATGAGGGTGTCGCGTCGATCGCCGATCCCAGTGGCGAACGCGACTACCAGAGCCAAGACCTGCAGGACAAACCCGACAACAACCGCTTCCGCAGCGTGTGGTGGCAGCAAGTCGCCGGGCAAACCCTCGCGGAGGGACCGTGGCTCGGCCTTGGCTTCGGCTACGATCTCGCGGACGAGTTCACCCGCGTCTACTTCGCGGAATCGACCGAGGAGTTCACCGCGCGCAGTCCGCACAATTTCCTCCTCACCGTGTTCGCCCGCATGGGCGTGGTGGGATTACTGCCGCTCGTGGCTTTCCTCGGGTTCCTGGCCATCCGGACCTGGCGATCGGGCCGGCTGGCCGCGTTTGGGGACGAGGGCGGACGCGATTTCGGCCTCTGGCTCGGGGCCTGGGTGATCCTCGTCGCGGCGTGCTTCGGCGTCGTGCTTGAGGGGCCGATGGGCGCGGTCGTGTTCTGGACCATCCTCGGACTCGCGAGTGGGGCGGAGGACCAGCCGGTGGCGTCTAACGAAGCCGAAACCGTTGCGCACTTGCCCGCCGCGGGGGACGCTGCTGAAGTCCGCCCCGCATCGTGATCCCGCATACCCCGCTCGAGATCTACCTGAGCCTGTTCAAGACCACCACCCGCGAGCGGTGGGACTGGCTCACGCCCGCCTCACTCGCGGTCCTGAGCCTGATCGGCGTCTGCTTCATCTATAGTGCTCAGTACGCCGTGCCGCAGGGTTCGTTGTTTTCGGAGTTCTGGTTCAAGCAGATGCTCTTTCTCGGGCTCGGCGCCTGTCTCTATGTCGGCGTGTCGCTGGTCGACTACCGCCGGTGGCTGGGCATCGCGCAGTTCTTCTACATCGCCTGCCTCGTGCCGCTGGTGCTCGTCTTCGTCCCCGGCATCAGCGGCGGCGCGGCCGAGCGTTGGGGCGCCAGCCGCTGGATCCAAATCCCGCTCCTCGGGAGCTTCCAGCCCTCCGAATCGGCCAAGATCGGGGTGCTCCTGATCACCGCCAGTGTGCTCGTCCACTCGCGCGTCGGCTCGATCCGGCAATCGTTGGGAGTCCTTGGCAAATTGGCCCTTGCGGTCGGCATCCCGCTGTTTCTTATCCTCAAACAACCCGACCTAAAGTCGGCGATCGTCCTGCCCCCGATGGTCTTTGCCATGCTCTACGTTTCCAAACTCTCGACGCGATTTTTCGCGGGTGCGCTTGCCGCGTTCCTGCTCGTCGTCGGTTTGGTTTCATGGGACCTCACCCGGTATGTTAACTACATGGAGATCAACGGCCTGAAGGTCTCCAAGGAGAACCAGGGCAGGTACGAGCCGCACTCCTTCCTGCCCTACGTCCACGACTATCAGCGCAACCGCGTCCTCACGTTCCTGAACCCGGAGAAGTACGACAAGACGGGCATCGGCTGGAACCAGGAACAGTCGCTGATCTCCGTCGGTTCCGGCGGACTCATGGGCAAGGGCTGGACGCAGGGCGCACAGGCCCAGCTCGGCTACCTGCCCCGCGCCGTCGCGCACAACGATTTCATCTTCTCGGTCATCGCCGAGGAGAAAGGTTTTTTGGGAAGCCTCACGGTTCTCAGTCTGTTTGGTCTGGTTCTGTTCAACGGCATTCGCATCGCCGGTCTCGCCCGAGACCGCCTCGGCACCCTGCTCGCCATCGGCGTCACGGTGCTGTTCGCGGTGCATGTCTTCGTCAACATCGCCATGACCATCGGACTCGTGCCCATCACGGGCATACCGCTTCCCTTTATCAGCTACGGTGGCTCCTTTGTGCTCAGTTGCTGCTTGCTGCAAGGACTGGTCCAGAGCGTCTATCGCTTCCGGAAGGACTTCTCATGAAGTCTCATCTTCCACGCGATACTGACCGCTCTGCCGGAATTTCCTGCGCCGCAACCGACGCGCCCGGGGGCCCCGCCCTAAACCCAAACGCAGCGCACCATGAGCGTCCCCCCGTCCAACTCCAATCCCGGAAGCCCGGCCTCCCAGCCTGGTGATATCTCCGATCAATATGACTCCGAGCTGGCCAATGCCCCTGAAGGCGATCCGTCCGAGCCCGTTGACCGCAACGAGCTGAAGGCCGGCGCCCAGGAGCGGGCCAAGCAGCGGCCCCTTCTCCAGAAAATTCTCGCCGTCTTCCAGAAGGAGAAGACCTCGTTCCGCGAGCTGATCATCAACGCGGAGCCCCTCGAGAAGCGCGTCGCCCTCCTCGTCGACGGCGTCCTCGAGAAGTTCGAGATCGAGCGCGATTCCGACGACCGCATGGTCGGCGGCATCTACAAGGGCCGGATCAAGAACCTCGACCCCGGCCTCAAGGCCGCGTTCGTCGACATCGGCTACTCCAAGAACGCATTCCTCCACTACTGGGACATGCTCCCGGCCGCCGCCGACTCGTCCGTCGAGATCGTGCGCGTGAACAAAAAGAAGAACGCGCCGCCCCGCCCGGCCGAGCCCACCGTCAAGGACATCCCCGGCATGTACCCGCCGGGCTCCGAGATCGTGATCCAGGTCACCAAGGGCCCCATCGGCACCAAGGGCCCGCGCACCACCACCAACCTCTCCATCCCCGGCCGCTACCTCGTGCTCATGCCGTTCTCCGACGGCTGCGGCATCTCCCGCAAGATCGAGGACCCACGCGAACGCCAGCGCCTCAAGCAGCTCCTCAACGAGCTCACCATCCCCGAGGGCATGGGCGTCATCGTCCGCACCGCCGGCGAGGGCAAGAAGTCCCGTTACTTCGTCCGCGACCTCCACCTCCTCCTCAAGACCTGGGCGGGCGTACAGGCCAAGCTCCAGTCGGACCGCTCCCCCGCCTGCCTCTACCAGGAGCCCGACATCGTCGAGCGCACCGTGCGCGACTTCCTCACCGAGGAGATCGACCGCGTGCTCATCGACGAGCCGACCGTCCACATCCAAACCCAGAAGCTCGTCGCCCAGATCTCCAAGCGCTCCGCCGCCAAGATCGCCGTCTACAAGGACAGCATCCCGATCTTCGAGCGCTTCAACATCGAGCGCCAGATCGAGCAGACCTTCCAGCGTAAGGTCCCGCTGCCGTCCGGCGGCGAGATCATCATCGACGAGACCGAGGCCCTCATTGCCGTCGACGTTAACACCGGCTCCCACCGCAACCGCGGCGGCGACGAGAAGAACGTCATCTACGCCGTGAACCTCGAGGCCGCCACCGAGATTGCCCGCCAGATCCGCCTCCGGAATCTCGGCGGCCTGATCATCATGGACTTCATCGACATGAAGGAACGCCGGCACCGCAACGCGGTGTACGAGCGCATGGTCGAGCTGATGGCGACGGACAAGGCCAAGAACCACATCCTGCCCATCTCGCAGCTCGGCATCATGCAGATGACCCGCCAGCGCCAGCAGGAGTCGCTCTCGTCCAACCTCTACACCAGCTGCCCGTACTGCCGCGGCCGCGGCATGGTGAAGAGCGCCACGACGATGTCGGTCGAGCTCCAGCGCAAGTTGTCCTCCGTCGTCCGCCGCCTCCAGCTGCGCAACGACGGCAAGGAGTACAACCTGCGCGTCCTCGTCCACC